>JABSPC010000683.1 GCA_013215515.1 Crocinitomicaceae bacterium | reverse complement strand
TCAACTTAGTGGAGGTGTTACCTAGCTTTCTATAACTCACTATATCAAAATGGGTACTTAATATGGTAGGTAATATTTCATTCAACAAGTCTAATTCCAAAACGTCCTTTTTTGAAGGCTAAGATACATTACTCCCCTCGAGTTTTAATGTGACCCCAAACAAAATCAAAATCAAAATATTTTCTGATTCACCTCAATTTGTTTGTGATAGTCAATTTTTTCTCGAATATTTGCATCGAAATTTCCATTAATTTAATTAATTGGAAAACTATATAAATAAGACTACACTCATGAAGAAATTTAGACTACTTTTTTGTACCCTATTAATGTCTAGTTCAACTTTTGCTGCCAATCATTTTTGGATTGGAGGAGCGGGTGACTGGAGCGACACACTTAACTGGTCCTTAACCTCCGGAGGTCTTAATGGGTCTACCATTCCAGGAGTTGGTGACAATGCTGTTTTCGATGGCAACTCATCATTATTGGCGGCCGATGTAGTAGGTATTGATGTGCCTGCAATAATGAATGATTTGAACTTTTCAGGGGTGCCTGTCTCTTTCGTTTTTGATTCTCCTCTTTTGGTCACATTCGAGATTCAAGGTTCCATTATTGGAAATGCAAGTGGAATCACTTTTACTGGAATTTGGGGAGAAATTGAAATGAACACTGCCCTTACCACCAAAGTAATTACGTCATCTGGAACAATTTGGGTACAAGATTTCAGATTTTCAGGAGAGCAAGTTCAAATGACTGACGATTTCAATATCGGTACAAAAAGGATTTATGTAGATACTGGTGGAATTGATGTTAGTAACATATTGGTAACATGTGGTAAATTTTTCTCTACAACTAGTGAAATAAGAGACATTGATATCACGAATACAGTTTTTGACGTTACCAGTGGGCATTGGGAAATTGATTCAACTTCTCTTACTTGGACTAATAGTGGATCTATTATTACACTTGGTGATAGTTCGGGTATAGCCGAATTTCATGGTGGAAACTTGGCTTATGACACTTTAGTCTCATCAACGGCTATGGATTTTAGCCATTATGGTGACAACACCTTTAACTTAGTTAGTGTTGTTCCTTCAAGTCAATTAAAAATAGAAAATGGAACTACACTGTCAACAGATTCTATTATCGCTTCTGGAGATTGTGGCTCTTTACTTTACTTAACGACTGTTATAGATAGTTCTGGTTTTATTAACGCAACATTTACTAAAACTGGATACAACGTTTTAAATTTAAATGGTATTGATGTTTCAAAAGTTAACGCTGTTGGAGCAGCAACATATAATCTTGCTTTGTCGGCTGTAACCAATGGTACTGGCTGGACATTGATTGGGGCAAATTATTATTGGATTGGTGACGCTGGAAGTTGGACCGATTCTGCTCATTGGTCATTCTCTACAGGTGGTGCTTTTGCTGGGGGATGTATTCCAACACTAATGGATTCAGTATTCTTTGACATAAACTCTTTCTCCACAACAGCGCAAACAGTATTAGTCGATGACATGGCCTTTTTCAAAACAATGGATTGGACGGGGATTTTCGGTAATCAAACTTTCGCTCTAGATTCAAGTGCCTATGCTTATGGTGACGTAACATTTCATCCGAACTTAACTGTTAACAGAAATGTAATTTACTCAGCAATCGTTTTTAAAAATCAAGCTGAATTATCTCCAAACACAAGTACAATAGATTGTAGTTTCCTTGTTTTGATGGATGACCCGACAGATTCACTTCTTCTGATGAATGACTTGGTGATGAGTGACACGTCTAGTATAATTCTTTTCAATGGTGAACTTTATACGCAGGACAATGGAGTAAAAACTGGGAGCTTACTCTCAATTGATAACCCTTCAGTGACTTCCGATTTAAGAAAAATAGATTTAGGTAACTCATTTGTTGAGCTTATTCTTCAATTTAACGCAAATGGAGACAATGCTCTAACATTTGAATCAGGAACCTCTCACTTATATATCGGCGATACGATTTACTATGGTGCTGACACTATAAGCTATGGAAATGGACTTTTCACTCCGAACTTAGCATTTTATGATGTTACTCTTAACTTTCAAACTTTAACAACTCAACAGCTTGTAACTGGCACCAATACTTATAACAAACTTACTATTTTACCTGGGTCAAGCGTTCACTTGGAGCAAAATTCAATTCAAACAGTAGCTGACAGCTTAATCTTAAATGGTAACTGTAGTGATATGATTTACATCGCATCTTCTGATACGTTCGCTATAGCAGCATATTTAATTAAACAAAATACAGTCATCGATTTTATAGGTCAAGGATTAGACCTGACACTAATAGATGCCTCAACGGGATTGGCGTTAACAGCATACCATTCAGACACGACTGGGTCCAATCCAGGCTGGACAATTAATCCAACATCAACAATCACAGCAGGCTTCACAGTGGATGGTCCTTATTGTTTCGGAGATACAACCCTTTTCACAAACACTTCATCAACAACCGGGTCAATTAATTACAGTTGGCTGTATAACGATGGTTCTTACCTTGAAAGTCCAACAGGTTTAATTCAAGCTAATACTGCTCAAACTTTAAATTTCCCTCAAGGTTCTGGAATTAACACAACAGCTTACGGACAAATTTTACCATGGACTGAAATAGTGGATGCACAGTCTTTATTTACACCTTCCACTGGGAGCGCTATTACTATTACTGGCTATGAATCAATGAATTATAGTTTCAATGTGGCCTATCGAATGGTTTTAATAAATGGAACAGGAAGTGACGCTTATCTTGTCGATATGGACGCATCAGGAACTCAAGTGTCAAATAACTATCGCCCTAGAATTAAAATTCACAAGAATGGTAGTGATTTTAATGTGAATTCAGCTAGTGCTTTTCAACAACATTCGTTTTACGAGGACACTATTTCAAATGGTTTGTTTCAAATTGGGATAGACACCGTTTCATTCGATCTTTCTGCAGTAAATGTGCTGCCAACAGATACTTTAACAGTCTATATTGGTTCTGAGGTGTCTTTTACATCTGATTTAATTCAACCTAGATGGAAAGCAACAAATGATACACTTGGAGCAGATGTTTCTATTGCTTATGAATTGATAATAGATAGTATCTATTTTAACGCAATTCCAGCAACCTCCTTTTATACCGTGGACACTACTCAACATGTTTTTCAAGATGGTGGTGATTTCAACGTAACTTTAGTAACAACAAATGGAGTAAATTACTGTACTGATACAGTTACTCATCTTGTCCACATCAACCGACCTACAATCTTCTTATCTACATCTGAACCAGACACAACAGTTTGTATTGGTGACGAAGTCATATTTGAAGCTTACAGTACCGACTCATTGGTACAATTTCAATATTTCTACAATGGTGTATCTCAAAACACACCTTCTATAAACGATACATTATACACAACTAGTACTCTTGTTAACCTTGATACAATAAGTGTGTTAGCATTTGAGAATACTTGCGTGAGTGATACAATGCCACAGTATGTGCATGTTGTCAATGACTTACCTGTTTATACTTTTATCTCAGATGATGCCGATTCCTCAATCTGTTCTGGTGATAATGTATTATTTACGGCTTCCTCTACAGATTTATCATACAATTATCAATTCTTTCTTAATGATACCCTTGGAGTGACATCAATAATGGATACCATCGGATATTACAACATTGATACACTAGTTGACAACTATACTGTCTCAACAGTTGTGATTAATGATAATGGATGTACTGACACAACTTCAATGATTTTCAATGTGAATCCGCTTCCAACAACTTCTATGATTCAATCGACTGGTGGAAACGTAATTTGTGAAAATGAGTTAGTCACATTTACAGGAAGTGGCGCAGATTTATATGAATTCTTCCTTAATGATACAACTGTTCAAGGTCCATTAGCACTCGCAACATTTGCAATAGATTCTTTAGAATGGGGAGATACTATTACTGTTATGGGATCTTCATCTTTAGGTTGTTATTACATGGCAGCTGAAAGCTTTACATATATCGTCAATCCAATTCCGTCTACGACGATAGCTTCGTCAGATGCTGACGATATTATTTGTTCTGGAGAAACCGTGACGTTCACATCAGGTGGTGCGGCATCATATGATTTTCAAATTAATGGAGTTTCAGTTCAATTCAGTGGAACGGCAAGCTACATTACTAGTACTTTAAATGATAACGACACAGTGGTAATTATTGGCCACCTTGGTGCATGTTCATTTGCTAGTACCGAAATTATTATGACAGTACTTGCTTCACCAGTAACCGTATTAACAAATGACGATAACGGAGATAATACTGTTTGTGCTGGAACAGCTGTAACGTTTACAGGATCAGGAGCCACGAACTACGAGTTCTTTATTGATGGATTAAGTGCTCAAGGTCCTTCGGCTCTTAGCACGTACACTACAACCGGATTATTGAACGGTCAGACGATTTCTGTTGAAGGAGAATCAAATACTTGTATCGTTTCTCAATCACAGTCATTTATCATATTAAGCAATCCTAGTGTTAGCTTCTTCTCTAGTGATGGTGACAATACTATTTGTGATGGAGATGGAATTGTATTTACTGGAGCGAACGCAGCCAACTATGAATTCTTCGTTAATACTGTATCAACTCAAGGACCTTCTGCAACGTCAACATTAACGAATCCTACATTGCTTATTGGATCAAATGCTTTTCAAGTAGTTGGAATAGGTGGAAATGGTTGTACTGATACAAGTGCAATAATAAACCTTAATGTAAATCCGATTCCAACATTGACAATGACAAGCTCTGATGCTGATGATATTATTTGTACAGGTGAGTCAGTTACATTTACTGGAGCTGGAGGTGACCTGTATCAATTCTACGTTGATGGAACTCCTCAAGGTGCTATGTCAGGAACAAACACATTTACGACATTTGGATTGACCAATGGACAAGCCGTTTATTTCAATGGAAGTTTAATTGGATGTTCAAGTGTCTCTAACAGCATTATTACAACAGTAAATCCTATTCCTTCAACTTCTTTGACTAGTACAGATGTGGATAATATTTATTGTGCTGATGAATTAATCGACTATACAGCAACTGGCGCAACGAACTATGAGTTTATTGTTAACGGAATAAGCGTCCAAGGGCCTTCACCATTAAACACTTTGAATTCAGCCGCATTCCCTACAGGATCATATAATGTTGAAGTTATAGGTGAATCGAACACTTGTTCATCATCATCAATTCTAGGTATTACAATTAATGTTGTTCCAACGGGGACCCTTTCGTCTTCTGATGTAGACAATATCATTTGTCAGGGAGAGTCTGTCACCTACACAGGTACTGGTGGTGCATTGTACGAATTCTTTATCAATGGTGCTTCACAAGGAGCTCCATCTCCGACAACAACTTATACGAGTACTTCATTAATTAATACGGATGTTGTATCCATTGTAGTGACATCCCCTCAAGGTTGTACAAATACGGATGTTTATCTTCCTATCACTGTTAATCCAACTCCAGTAGTAACATTAACAAGTTCTGATTTTGATCAAATAATTTGTCTTGGTGACAATGTTGACTTCACTGGTTCTGGAGCGACACTTTACGAATTTTTCATCAATGGTGTTTCTCAAGGGGCTCCAAGTGCCATTACAACAATTTCGACATCAACTTTGGCTAATGGAGACATAATTGAAGTTGTAGGTTCATCTTTAGGTTGTCCTTCTACTTCTAATAATTTAACATTCACTGTCTACGGCGCACCCGTAGTTACAATTACAAATAATGCCGACACAACTCTTTGTACTGGTGAATTGACTGATCTACTTGCCGGCGGAGCAACTAATTACCAATTTGTAATTAATGGAACTCCTGTTGGAGGTTATAGTGCTGTCCCTAATTTCAATAGCCCATTGAATAATGGTGATATTGTAACAGTAAATGGCGAAACAAATGGATGTATTAGTACTTCGATTTCGAATGTAACTTATACAGTATATACGTACCCAACAATAGCATCAAGTATTAATACGACTACTACTATTTGTATAAATGATCTAGTAACATTTACAGCTTCTGGTGCAATGACTTACGATTTTGACATCAATGGAGCAATCGTACAATCAGGACCATTGGCTACATTTGATGTTAGCACCCTTGAAAATGGAGATATAGTATCTGTTACTGGATATAATGGTGACTGTGCTTCAACTCCAGATGTGTACAACTTCATTGTCAATTCAATGAACCTAAACTTAACTGTTACCGCTTCTAGTATGATTTGTTCTGGTGATAACGCACTATTTACCGCAACTGGAGCTGATCAATACGAGTTCTTCTTGAATGGTG
>JABSPC010000682.1 GCA_013215515.1 Crocinitomicaceae bacterium | reverse complement strand
AATACTCAATCATGTAAAACTTTTCCCATACAAGTCGATGAATGACAATTATACGTATTACATGATTCGACACCATGCACCTAATTACGCGTATGAAGGAGAAGACAGAATTCGACAATACTCATGGTCGACAGCACCAATATATCACCCGAAATTACTTCGCTTAGGCCTGTCTATTTCCCAGAAGAAAAAGAAGTATGGTCGATTTTACAAGGTCTTGTTTGATCTATACCCCGGTAATCTAAACGATATTATCAACCCGAATTGGCTTGTTAACATGAATGATGAGAAGGCGATAAAGAAAATTCACGACAAACAAGCTTTTAAAACACGGCTCCCTCATTCCTTTCTATTGAAAATTCAAAGTATTGATTTGAAATCATTTCAAAGCTATGAAGACTTCAATACTATCAAATTAAGATTTGACAAAGACATAATCAATGTCGATGAAATCCCCGAAAGGATGAAAGTTAAATTTTACTGGCAGCTCTATTCAATCATGAGAATGGTAGATAAAAACCAATAAAGCTCTAGTATTTCAGAAGTTTTTCTAGCCCAACTTTCACTTTTGCACCATTCGTAAGCAATGTCGCTTCCAAAATAGAATTTAATGGAATCGCTGGAGTATCAACCGATCCAACAATAGACACAGGTGCATCTAAGTGCTCGAAATTATCGCGTTGAATTCGACCCGCCAATCCTAAAGTAAATGAAGCTTCAATAGACTCTTCAGTAACCAACATCACTTTATTGTGCTTTTTGGAAACTTCATTAATCTTATCAAAGTCCAATGGATTCAAGGTTCTCAAATCAATGATTTCAACTTGATCTTCAATTCCTTTACAAGCCTCAATTGTCCAATAAACGCCACGGCCATAGGTTATCACAACACAAGATTCACCATTATCAATTTTATCTTGCGAAGCTTCCTGAACAACTCTCGCCTTACCAAATGGAATTACATAATCCTCATCTGGTTCAATCGACATTGCTCCTTCTGTCCCTTCAATTTTAGACCAATACAATCCTTTGTGCTCCAATAAAACTACTGGATTCGGATCATAAAACGCCGCTTTAATCAATCCTTTAAGATCCGCTCCTGTTGACGGGTACGCCACTTTGATTCCACGGATATTCGTCAAAATTGATTCAACACTTGAAGAGTGGTACGGTCCCCCTGAACCATAAGCTCCAATTGGAACACGAATCACACAACTTACAGGCCATTTACCATTCGATAAATAATAGGATCTACTTACCTCAGTAAACAACTGATTCAAGCCAGGCCAGATATAATCTGCGAACTGAACTTCTACAAATGGCTTCAACCCAACGGCTGACATCCCAACTGTAGAACCTATAATAAATGCCTCTTGAATTGGAGTATTAAATACTCTATCGTCACCGAATTGTTGAGCCAAAGTCGCAGCTTCTCTAAAAACGCCCCCCAATCGTCCACCAACATCTTGGCCATACAATAAAGACTCTGGATGTTTTTCCATTAACTCACGCACAGCAAATAAGGCAGAATCAACCATCACAGTTTTCTTCTTTCCTTTTGGCTCTCTTTCACCTGCTTCCTCCGTAATTGGAGTCGGCGCGAAAATAAAATCAGTTATTGATTCTGGAACAGGATCTTCGGCATTTAATGCTTTTTCGTATTCCGCATCGACAATCTTCTTCGTATCCGCCTCAATATTAATTATATCAGCTTCATCAGCTCCTGCTTCTCGAAGTAATTCTTTCAATTTTGGATATGGATCGCGTGTTGCAGCCTCTTCCAAATCATCTCTATACCATTCCTTACGAACGCCAGAAGTATGGTGCCCCAACAAAGGAACTTTGGCATGAACAATGAACGGCCTTCTTTCTGAACGAACTATCTCAAACACCTCTTTCATTGTTTGGTACGACTCTTCAAAATCACTTCCATCTATTGTACGCACTTCGATTCCATTGAATCCTTCCGCATATTGAGTAATATCTTGAGCTCTTGTCTCCTCTGCGCTTGCAGAGATATCCCATTCGTTATCTTGTACTAAATAAACAATCGGGTATTGCTTCAAAGCTGCCATTTGGAATGCCTCAGAAACTTCACCCTCCGTACAAGAAGCATCTCCTAATGAACAAACTACAACAGGATTTTCTCCTCCGTAATCTTCCGCTAAACCTTGCTTTTCTTTGTACTGAATCCCCATTGCAACTCCAGTTGTAGGAATTGCCTGCATACCTGTCGCAGATGACTGATGCGGAATTTTAGGCATATCATCTCTATTCAAAGATGGATGACAATAATAGGTTCTACCTCCAGAAAACGGATCGTCTTTCTTTGCAAAAACTTGCAACATCAACTCATAAGGTGTTATTCCGATTCCAAGAAGAATACTATCATCACGATAGTAAGGCGCAACCCAATCTTGTGGTTTAAGTTGCATCCCGCACGCAAGTTGAATCGCTTCATGACCTCTAGAAGTT
>JABSPC010000681.1 GCA_013215515.1 Crocinitomicaceae bacterium | reverse complement strand
TTGATACTGACGAATTTATTGAGGATGAAACGGAGTTTAGCCAAATTAGTGGTTCCTATTTATCAGGTAAAGTACACGAAGACATAATAGGTGGTTGGAACAAACCAATAACCATCGCTGTTCGCAATTTAAAAGTAACGAAGAACAATTGGATTCGAGTAGACACCAAAATAAAAGTGGTTGAGGGAATTGGATCTTCTCATTTGAAATGTAAAGTCACCTCAAATAAAGAAAGTAAAACGACAAAAATCAGATTGCATAACGCGATAAGTCAAGCGGGAATAAGCAATTATTATTCGTTTTACATGAAACTACCGATTGGCAATGATCTCAAAATTGAACTTAGTATTGCTTCTAAGTATTTATTCAAAGGCAATGTCGAATCTTGGTCAATTACCCATTATTCTCCAAATTAAGCACAATTTTCAACCTGTTTATTATTGAGAATTCACTATTGAATTTATTAGCATTATATTTAATTAATAATCGACCTAAACAAACCGAATGAAGACCAAAAAAGAAATCGTTGATAACTGGCTACCTAGATATACTGGGGAGAAACTAGAAAACTTTGGAGAATACATCTTACTTTGTAATTTTCAAAATTACGTCAATCGCTTTGCTGAAATGCATAATATTGAAGTTATTGGAAAGGACAAACCAATGCAATGCGCAACTGCTGAAGGTATCACGATTATCAATTTTGGAATGGGAAGTGCTTCCGCTGCCACTTGTATGGATTTACTAACAGCTATTGAGCCCAAAGGCGTTTTGTTCTTAGGAAAGTGTGGTGGATTGAAAAAGAAGAACGAAGTTGGAGATTTTATTCTTCCAATTGCTGCTATTCGTGGTGAGGGAACAAGTAACGATTATTTCCCACCTGAAGTACCTGCGTTGCCTTCATTTGCTTTACAAAAAGCTATTTCGACAACTATTCGTGACTTCAATCGTGATTATTGGACAGGAACATGTTATACAACAAACCGACGTGTTTGGGAACATGATGATACTTTCAAAGAATATTTAGGTCAGATCAGAGCCATGGCAATTGACATGGAAACCGCAACGATCTTCACCGTTGGATTTGCCAATGAAATTTCGACTGGAGCTTTATTGCTCGTTTCAGATCAACCAATGGTTTCGGAAGGTGTGAAGACAAGCGAAAGTGATTCTTCCGTTACTGAGAAGTACGTTAGTAGTCATCTTGAAATTGGAATTGCATCTCTTAAACAATTGATCAACAACGGAAATACGGTTAAACACCTCAGATTCGGATAAACTCAGTTTAGAATTCTTGTTTTGAAAAAAAGTTCGTTACTCTTTCTCGGTTTACTTACGCTTTTAGTGTTCCCCATCCCAACCTTTGTTGGATTGTACTTTTTGGAAGGTACCAAGCCTTTGGAGATATTGGAATTTGAAAATTTTCAATGGTATCCAATCGCACTTGGCTTAGGCTTTGGTGTTTTATATGCGATATTCGCTTTGTTTGTAATGCAAGCGAAAGTATTTAAAGAAATGCCTACACGAGTTGAGAAATTGGTTCAAAGCATGAATCTAACCACTCTGGATTGCCTTTTCCTATCTCTATGTGCTGGCGTTGGTGAAGAATTGCTTTTTCGATCTGG
>JABSPC010000680.1 GCA_013215515.1 Crocinitomicaceae bacterium | reverse complement strand
GATTTCCGAAAGAGTCTCGGTTGAATGGAATGAAATAGAAGGAGAAGATAAAGTCGTACTTTTTACACCGGAAGCCAATGGATAGTTTAAGCGTTGAACATTTAACTGGAATAAAGGATCTCACTAAAAATGACATTGATATCATTTTTAAAACGGCAGATGCTTTTAAAGAAGTTATCAATCGTCCGATTAAAAAAGTTCCTTCACTTAGAGATATCACAATTGCTAATCTATTTTTCGAAAATTCAACACGAACCCGACTTTCATTTGAGTTGGCCGAGAAAAGACTTTCAGCAGATATCGTGAACTTCTCAGCGGCAAGTAGCTCTGTGAAGAAAGGCGAAACATTGATTGACACGGTAAATAACATTCTTTCGATGAAAGTGGATATGGTGGTCATGAGGCATCCAAACCCAGGCGCTGCAAAGTTTCTTTCTGAAAGAGTCGACGCTAAAATTGTAAACGCTGGAGATGGAACACATGAACACCCAACTCAGGCTTTACTTGATTCTTATTCAATTCGAGAACGACTAGGAAGTGTCGAAAGCAAAAAGGTTGTCATTGTTGGAGATATTCTTCACTCAAGGGTTGCGTTGTCCAATATCTACTGCCTTCAAAAACTTGGAGCTGAAGTTATGGTTTGCGGACCTACAACCTTAATTCCAAGGTACATTCACGAATTAGGAGTGAAAGTCGAGTACGACCTTTTGAAAGCCTTAGAGTGGTGTGATGTGGCTAACATGCTTAGAATTCAATTGGAACGACAAGAGATTAAATACTTTCCATCGCTGAGGGAATACTCAATGCAATATGGACTAACCAAAGACATTCTGGACTCACTTTCAAAGAAAATTGTCGTGATGCACCCAGGACCAATAAATCGTGGAGTTGAAATAACAAGCGAAGTAGCAGACTCAGATCAAGCGATAATATTGGATCAAGTAGAGAATGGAGTAGCAGTTCGAATGGCTGTGATATATTTGTTGGCTGCAAAAATAAAACGCCAATAAAAATCATTACATTTGAAAGAAACAAATACACGAATGGACTTCACAGTAGATCAAGAAAACGGTACAGCAGTAGTACAGGTTAATGTTGAAAGACTTAATGCGGGAAATGCATCAGGTTTAAAGGCAGAATTGGTTTTGTTGAAAAAAAACAGTGTAAACAATATTGTTATTGATATGTCTAAGACGAAATACTGCGACTCGTCTGGATTAAGCGCAATTCTTGTCGCTAATCGCATGTGTAAAGACACAAATGGTCAATTTGTTTTATGCGGACTTCAAGAAAATGTTCAGAAGCTTATAGAAATAGCACAATTGGACAAAGTCCTTATAGTTACTTCAGACAAAAGCGACGCCCTCTCTAAAATTTCATAGTGAGTTTTTCAGTTACCATACTCGGTAGCGGAGCAGCAATTCCCACATCTAGAAGAAATCCTACCTCCCAATACGTTCAATGCAGCGAACGCCATATTTTAATTGATTGTGGTGAAGGAACTCAAATTCAAATTAGGAAACTCGGTATAAAATTTCAACGCATTAATCATATTTTGATTTCCCATTTACACGGAGATCATTACTTCGGCTTGGCTGGTTTACTTAGTACTATGCATTTAATGGGAAGAGAGAAGTCAATTCAAATTTATGGACCTCCAGGATTGAAAGGATTAATAATGAATCAAATTC
>JABSPC010000068.1 GCA_013215515.1 Crocinitomicaceae bacterium | reverse complement strand
GGCATGGTGTTTTAGAAGTCGTTCCGTGGGCAGATGGGCAGAATCATGGTTCTCTTTTTAACCTTTGCCGAGACAATAATGGAGCTTTGTTTTGTTGCAACTTAAAAGGCGAAATATTTAAACTCGAAAACAATGCTCTCACACTTTTCTACAGGTTAGAAAAAGAACATATAGGGCCAAGAATACAGTTTGTCTTTGACAAAAACAATGATTTAATCATTTGTTCCTCGCTGGTTTATAATGTCACGCAAGAAAAGGTAATCTACAATCCTATAAATGTCGCAAACAATATTTCAAAGTTACCAGATGACCGAGTGCTATTAAATATATTAGGGTTGGCTTCTATTGAAATTCTATTGTACAATAATGACAGTACAATAATAGCTTATGATGATTCTTATTTCAGAAAATTGAAAAAGTCGAGTCATTATGGTACTCCAGTTCTGTTGAGTGGTAAACTCTCCTTTTTATGGAATAATGGAAACATAACAATGCTGGAAAATAGTGAATTCATCAATCAAGTACCTCCAATAAAGAATGAAACCTATTTTCAGTTATCTGAACAGGAGGTTATAGCTATTGGAAAAACCAATGGCGTGCGCACAATTCAAGCGAGCAAGCAGACCATATTTGCTAGCAATACCTATTTTAATCAGTTTCATGTTTCAACAGTTTCCCTAGGAAAAAATAAAAATAGCTATTACGGAACCTTTGGCAGGGGGTTGATAGTAGTTCCCAATCACCATGTAACTAACCACAATGTCAAAAAAAATGGAGGTGATTTATTGTCTGTGGCATCCGACCATTTAGGAAATGTATTTTTAACACAACGAGAGGTTGGACTGGTTCTTTACGATGGACAAACTAAGCCAATCCTTACAGATCCTAATATTGTTAGCCAAAAGGTGTTTTATTCTGAAGGAGTTGATTATAAAATACACCAGGCATTTCCATCGTTGTATTCAGGAGGGGGAACAGATTATATCTCTTCGGTAAAGGATGCTGTCCAGGTTGGTAAAGAAACGAGTTTATTGGCTTCATCTATAGGGGTGTTCAAGATTGGACGCCACTCTGTGCTGCCTGACAGCTTATGGTCTGAACTTGGACGTGTTGACAGATCATCATTAATTCATTGGGCTTTGAAAGGGATTAAAACTCGCTGTAAATCCGTTGCTTTCAATCCAGAAAATCAATTGCTATACGTTGCTACCCAATTTGATGTATTAACAATTGATGCAGCCAACAAAAAAACACCTTTACTTTTTAAAGGAAAACCGATTGTTTGTAACAAACTTATTTGGCACAACGGAGCAATTTGGATGGCCACAGCTTCTAATGGAATTTTAGTCTATCGGGATGAAACCCTATATCGACAATACAATCAAGCAAATGGTCTTTTTAACGAAAATACACTCAAAATAGAAATCAAAGCAAACAAGCTGTTTGTGGCTCATAAAACGGGGGTTCAAGTAATGGATTTGTCTACCGAAGAGTGGGTAACACTGGGCCAAGCAGAGGGAATTATTGGAGGCCTTGTTAGAGACTTTTCTGTGAGTAATGATCGACTTTGGCTCTTAGCTAATGATGATTTATTATCAATCAATTTAACTGACATCCCTAGCCATAACTCACCACTTAAGTTACAACTAGATTCCTTGGTTGTTGCAGGTAAAAAAATGGATTGGACCTCCTCCAATATCTTTAAACACGATCAGAACAACCTTAAAATTTACCTTGATTATAAAAACATCTCCTGTCAGGAACATGCGGTAATTTATTATAGAATGGCTGGCTTTGAGGTTGAATGGAACCAAGTGCCGTCTACTACCAACTTAGTTCGATACAAGTCTCTTCCCGCAGGCAACTATACTTTTGAAGCTAAGGTGAGATATGGTAACACTGAAAGTGAAATCATTACATCTTCTTTTCAAATAATTGCTCCCTATTGGGAAAGGTGGTGGTTTACGCCATTGATTGTGCTGCTTACTTCCATCTTCTTGTTTCTGTTGTTTTTCTACAGAATTAGGAGCATTAGACAAAGATCCCAGGAAAAACTTGAGAAAAAAAGAGTGGAGGCCGATTTACTTGAGTCGCAACTAAAGGCGCTAAGATCTCAAATGAATCCTCACTTTATCTTTAATTCATTAAACTCTATACAGGACTTGATTTTAAAAGAAGAAACAGACGCTTCTTACGATTACATCGTATTGTTCGCAGATTTAGTAAGAAGCACCCTTAACTATTCCAATCAGGAGTTTATACCCATAGAGAAGGAATTGGAATTTCTAAATGTTTATCTAAGTCTGGAGAAGCTCCGGTTTAAAGAGGATTTTAATTACAACATCATTTACACCGGATCAACAGACATTCAGATCCCTTCATTAATTGTTCAGCCCTTTATTGAAAATGCATTGATACATGGCCTTTTGCACAAGGGTGGACCTAAAGATTTAGATATAGAATTTAAGTTAGATAATCAACTTATTTGCCTAATAAAAGACAACGGAATAGGCCGTAAAAAAGCAAAAGAGATTCAACAAAGACAAGGACGTGAGCATGAGTCTTTTGCACTTGAAGCCATAAAGAAACGACTTTCCATTTTAACTGAGCAATACGGAAATGCTGTAGGGTACAAAATTCACGACTTATATGCTAACGAGGAGCCTAT
>JABSPC010000679.1 GCA_013215515.1 Crocinitomicaceae bacterium | reverse complement strand
GGTGTTGGCGGTGCTGATGCAGTAGACGTTATGGCTGGAATGGCTTGGGAACTTAAAATGCCAAAATTAATTGGTGTTAAGTTGACAGGAACGCTAAACGGTTGGACTGCTCCTAAAGATGTTATTCTTAAAGTAGCTGGAATCTTAACTGCAAAAGGAGGTACTGGAGCAATCGTTGAGTATTTCGGTGAAGGAGCTGAATCAATGTCATGTACTGGAAAAGGAACAATTTGTAACATGGGAGCTGAGATTGGAGCAACAACTTCAACGTTCGGTTACGATGATTCAATGAGAAGATATTTGGCTGCAACAGATCGTAAGGATGTCGTTGACGCTGCTGATAAGGTTGCTGAACACTTAACTGGAGATCCAGAAGTTTACGCGAATCCAGAAACTTATTTCGATCAAGTTATTGAAATCAACTTGTCTGAATTAACGCCTCACTTAAACGGACCATTTACTCCGGATTTAGCGACACCGGTTGCAGAAATGAAAGAGAAAGCGGCTGCAAATGATTGGCCAACAGAGATCGAATGGGCTTTGATTGGTTCTTGTACAAATTCTTCTTACGAGGATTTAGCAAGAGCAGCTTCAATTGTAGAAGATGCAGTTTTAAAAGGACTTAAACCAAAGGCTTCATTGGGAATCAACCCCGGTTCTGAACAGGTTCGCTTTACTGCGGAAAGAGACGGATTAATCGCTTCTTTCAATAAGTTCGAATCAACGGTAATCTTCACTAACGCATGTGGACCTTGTATTGGTCAGTGGGATAGAGAAGGAGCAGATAAACAAGAAAAGAATTCAATTGTTCACTCTTTTAACAGAAACTTTGCGAAAAGAGCCGATGGAAATCCAAATACACATGCTTTTGTTGGATCACCTGAAATGGTTGCGGCGATCGCGATTTCAGGAAGGTTAGATTTTAACCCAATGACTGACTCATTAACAAATGAAAGTGGGGAGCAGGTAATGCTTTCTCAACCCTTTGGAGATGAATTGCCAGAACAAGGGTTTGCTGTTGAAGACAACGGATACCAAGCACCAGCAGAAGACGGAAGTGGAGTAGAGGTTACTGTTAGCCCTGAATCTGAAAGACTTCAATTGTTAACTCCTTTCCAACCTTGGGATGGGGGTAACATTGATGGAGCTAAACTTTTAATTAAAGCAGAAGGAAAGTGTACAACGGATCACATTTCTATGGCTGGTCCATGGTTGAGATATAGAGGTCACTTGGATAACATTTCAAATAATTGTTTAATAGGAGCTGTGAATGCATTTGGAGGAGCAACGAATGAAGTTGTAAATCAATTGACTGGTTCTAAAGGTGAAGTTCCAGCAACAGCTAGAGCTTATAAAG
Organism: Crocinitomicaceae bacterium; assembly: GCA_013215515.1. Taxonomy (GTDB): domain Bacteria; phylum Bacteroidota; class Bacteroidia; order Flavobacteriales_D; family Crocinitomicaceae; genus UBA4466. The sequence continues at coordinate 1,382 of JABSPC010000679.1, read as the reverse complement.
CGGCTGGAGTTGATACCATTGTCGTTGGAGACCATAACTATGGTGAAGGATCTTCTCGTGAGCATGCAGCAATGGAACCACGTCACTTAGGTGTGAAAGCGGTTATCGTTAAATCATTTGCTCGTATTCACGAAACAAACTTGAAGAAACAAGGAATGTTAGGTTTGACTTTCGATGTTGAATCGGATTACGATAAAATTAAAGAAGATGATACATTCAACTTCTCAGATTTGAATGCCTTTGCAGGTGGAAAGCAATTGACATTAGATGTTATTCATACAGATGGTTCTTCGGATTCTATCAAATTGAATCATACATACAACGAACAACAAATTGATTGGTACAAAGCAGGATCTGCATTGAACTTGATTAAAACGCAAAACGGGTAGTTTGAAAAATAGATTTAAAAAAAGGCGTCTGGTTCATTCGAGACGCCTTTTTTGATTTAAGACTTAATCGTCTAATATCTAGTGTCTATTATTTATAATTTATACCCTTTTAATTTCAACAATTCCTCCTCAACTTCCTGCATACTCTGATCTGCATACATTGACTTCAACCAAGCCAAGAAGTTAAAGTATTCCATCGCAATTTTTCCATCTTCTTCTTTCGAAAGTCGTTCCAAATTCTCCGCCTGTTTGTCAAAAGTAGCTTTTTTAGAAGAGTTATAGGGCTCAATGAAATTGTTGTTTGCAAAGCGCATAAACGATCTAAGAATTTCAATTTCACGATCTTGTTTCTTAATATAGCGCTGCGCTGACTTTACCAATGGGCGTATCAATTCATAATTTCCCAATCCGTAATGAATACAAATTAACATCAAGCGGAGATAGCAATTCGCGTCCAATCGAATGTTTCGCATATCTGGATTGTTCAATATTTCATTTGACCATTTCAAAGCCTTCTTATAATTACGAGTCGCTAAATGGGCATAGGTGAAATTGAAATAGAAAACCATTCTCAGGTTCGTATCTATCTGCAAGGAAGGCTCTGTGTATCGTTGTTCTAAATCGTCGAGATAAGTCAGGATTTTAGAATAATTCCCCTGATCCATATCACGATTGATATTGATGTTATTTAGGGTGTGGTCCAATTCATCCTGAAAACTTGAATTTCTCTTTTGTTGAGGAATCTCGTTTATTGTTTTCATGATGCCCTCCAATTCAATATCGAATTTCTTAAACATCTTAAATGTCGAAAGTCCAATGAGCAAGAACCTCGCATGTGTTAGCCAGTTTCGTTTCTCAACTGCAAGCTCTTTCATGATCTCAACAACTAGCTTCCTATGAAAGTACATTTCTTTAGGGTGGTCAAAAGCATAATGGTAATGTCCCCAAATGATGTGATAATCCAACTGACATTGCTGAGGATACTTGTCAATT
>JABSPC010000678.1 GCA_013215515.1 Crocinitomicaceae bacterium | reverse complement strand
CTAGGAGAAGACCTTTTCAAAATTAGTTTATCGAATTACTCAACAATAATTTTCTTAACAAGTTGTTGCTCTCCAGCAAGTACTCTTACGAAGTACATTCCAGCAGGTGCATTACCCAATGAGATGTTTTCAGAGTAACTACCTTGAATTGATCCTGGTGTGCTTACGTAAACGATAGCTCCTAAGATGTTCTCAACTTGAGTAGTGATATCTGAAGATGCCAATACTGTCATGTCGATTGTAAATTCTCCTTTAGATGGATTCGGGTAAACCGAAACATCACCGTTTAAGAATAAATCATCAATACCTACAGTAGACAATGTAATTGAATCTGAGAATGTATCAGTTCCACATTCGTTCGTCACAGTCAATGTTACCAAGAAAGAAGTTGGGTTACCATAAGCGTGAATTGGGTCAGACTCAGTAGATGAGTTTGAATCTCCAAAAGCCCATGAGTAAGTCATACTTCCACCACCTGTTGAAGTGTTTGTGAAGATCCCTGTTACAAATGATGTTGTAGATGTAAATCCAGCAACTGGTGCATCAAACTCTTCAATAACAACAGACTCTGAACCTGAACCACATGCATCAGCAATGTCCAATGTATATGTTCCACCAGCTGTAACAGTCAATGAATCATTCGTTGAACCACCAGTCCAAGCGTATGTATCAGCCGTCATACTTGATGTCAATTCAACAGAACCACCAGCACAGAACCACAATGAATCTGCTACTAAGTAACCTGTGTAAACATCAGCAGAAGCAGTTATAACTATTGTATCTGCTCCAGTACCACAAACACCTGTGATTGAAACATCATATGTTCCTGCAGTTGAAACCCAGATAGCTAATGTTGTATCTCCTGTAGACCATAAGATCGTATCAGAAGGCACACCAGCTGAAAGCTGAATGCTATCACCAGTACAAAATGAAGCATCAGACCCTAAGAAAGCTGTAGACAATAGTGAGAACTCATGAGCACCGATGTCTGGAGTTGCTGCACGTGATTGACCATCAAAATCTACCGTTACAGAAGGATGAGCAGTACCGGCTCCATCCAATGTATCAGCACAAACGTGAAGATCAGTAGCTGAATGATAAAGTGGATCAACATCCATTCCATTTACATCAAATCCAGAAGCTGCTTGCCAATCTGCTAAAGTCAATTGGTTAGCCCCAAAGTATCCAACGTTTCCACCTGGTGAGTGAATGTTATTGAAATCCATTTCAGAAACTGAAAATGAACTAGCAAGGTAAACACCGTAACCAGCTGTATAGTTTACAAAGTTGTTGTTCTTCACTTCAGTTGCACCTCCACTTGTTGCATAAAATGCACGAGATGAAGCACCACCTTCAGAGACAAGAACGTTGTTACCATAGACATCCATGAATCCGGAGTTCGTTGAGTAAATACCGTACATCGTCGATGTAGTTCCTGGCTTACCAACTTGAACCATGTTGTTTGCAACTAAACCTCGGTCAGAAGCAGCACCATCAGATTGTCCTAAGTAGATACCATAGTACCATCCAGAAGTTCCTAATGAATATACTTCATTTCCTGTAATTTTGAAAGCTCCATCACAGTAGTAGAAGTAATTTGCATAACGTGTACCCGTATAAGCAGATACTCCGAATGTACGGTTGTTTGTAAAGACTGTATTGTTTACATAGTTCTGACGACATCCAAAGTAATAGTTATCTAAGAAATCATTTCCATCGAATACTGTTCCGTCTGTAAGTGAAGTAGCTTCTGCTCCGAACCAGTATGCACCATAACTACCACCTTCAATCACGTTATTTACAAACGAGTTGTTATCGTTGTTGTTTCCATAAGCAGAAAAGATCACACATTTGTTTGTAGAAGTAGTTGTTGTACTAGGAGTATTCAAGTGACATCCTGTAAAAGTGTTCCAATTAGAGTTACCTTGGTAATCCAATACACGTCCATAAGTCGCTCCAGTATTTTCAATTGTCAAATCTTCGAAGTTATAGTATTCAGCCTCATTCAATGCAATTACGTAGTTCTCCGCTAATAACGTAGCAGCGAAAGAAATTGTAACCAAAGCAGCGTCTCCAGATTGAGAACGGAAAGTTACTGTATTAGTAGCATCCATTCCAATTACTGATCCAAGAACAAATTGGTCGTTGTAAATACCATCTTCAGCTTCGAAGACAACTGGTCCACAAACTCCGAACATATTCAAATCAGCTACTGCTGTTGAGAAATCAAGATAATCACCAGTTGCACCAATAACATATGTACCAGATAAACCTGTGATCAGTCCAATTAATGAAGAATTATCATTACCTGCACCTGAAGGAATTTCAGTCACTCCGTTTGGAGTATCCGTCCAAGAAATAAGATCATCACCTACTCCGTAAGTAACTGATCCAAGATAAACGTTCGTTGACGCTCCTGGAAGTAGAATTCCTGTCCAAGCTAATGGCGTTTGAGCCGCAGCATTCCATTGCCAGTTAATGTTAACATTAAACAAAGTATCAGTTCCAAAGTTTGTCAAAACAACCTCAACAGGATCGTTAAAGTTACAAGTAGGAACAGCAGGATTAGCGAAAGAAGAAATACCTGCGTCATCTTGTAATAGATCGTAAATCGTTACATCATCAAAAGCGAAATCACCATAGTAGTTTGCAGGATCTTCATAACGAACACGAACTGTAACAATTCCAGTGAAGGCTCCTAAACTTACAGTCTTTTCTTGCCACAAATCGATATCATCTGTCCAGGCTGGAATAACATCTAGTATCCAAGTTGCACCTCCATCTTCACTAACATCAATGTGAGCAGTTCCCATTGATTGTCCGAACATGTGGTACCAGAAATTAAACTGAATATCGTTCGTTCCAGTTAAATCAATTGTTGGAGACTCTAAATGCCATGAGTTTGACCCACTATAACAAGGAGTTGATGCCTCAGTATATAAATATCTTCCTGTTGAAGTACCAGGATTATGATCAAAACCTTGAGGACCTGTTGGGTTTGAAACAGTACCACCAGCATCAGAAGAGAAATCTCTTGTTGCAGTTGCAGCATTTACCCAGTTGTCCTGAAGAGCACAAGTGGAAGTACATTGGTTACCACACTGGACGAATGTCTCAAAATCCTGAGTATACGGGAAAGTTGTTATTTGCGCAGTAACAATGCTCGGAACAATCAGGAATAGAAATAAATAAATATGCTTCATAAATTTTAATTTTTGTAAGTTAATCTAACAAAAGTATGGTCTTTTTACTACGGGACAAAAAATCTACGGGGTAGTAAGGGGGTAGTGGACAGTCATGGTCGGAAGATATTTCTTCCGACTTTTTTTGTTTTACAAACATCTTTTTGTTGATATAATTACCTGATAATCAGCTAGCTATGGCAGTGTTTAAAGATCACAAAATTGGGGCAAATCATTTATTAGGAGTTATTCCTGAGAGCCTTTTAGCTAATCTATCGGCAACCACTAAAGTCGATCATTATATAATACTCCCTTCATTTCAGACCAGTCTCTAAGGATAAATCAATTGATTAACTTAGAACATGATATGAAAAAAACAAGAAGAAAATTTAGTAGAGAATTCAAGGCAAAAGTTTCGATTGAATCGATTCGGGAGCGACTGCCCCTTGCCGAACTGGCTCAAAAGTTTGAAATACATCCAAATCAGATATCCAAATGGAAAAAGGAGTTCATGGATAATGCTGCGGCAGCTTTCGGAGATAAGCCTGTCGATTCAGAATCTACAGAGGGG
>JABSPC010000677.1 GCA_013215515.1 Crocinitomicaceae bacterium | reverse complement strand
TCAAAACTTCTTGCGGAAGGTGGATACGGCGTAATTACTGGCGGTGGTCCTGGAATCATGGAAGCTGGTAACAAAGGAGCTCAAGAAGGGGGCGGTAAATCAGTTGGATTGAATATCGATTTGCCATTCGAGCAAAATCACAATCCATATATTGATCCAGAACATAATTTAGAATTTGATTACTTCTTCGTTCGTAAAGTGATGTTTGTAAAGTATGCTCAGGGATTTGTTGTGCTTCCTGGTGGATATGGAACACTTGATGAATTGTTTGAAGCATTAACACTTATTCAAACGAAAAAGATAAACAATAGACCTGTGGTTCTTATCGGCAAGGATTATTGGACGGGATTAATTGATTGGATCAAGCTGGCAATGCTTGAAATGGAAGGGAATATTACTGAAAAAGATCTTGACTTGTTCGGAATTGTCGATACACCGCAAGAAGCCTTCAATTATATTGATGACTTCTATAAGTCACATGAACTTTCACCGAACTTCTAAAAACGTATATTTGCAATCTCAATCAATCGTATGGATTTACTAAAGAAATTAGGGAATTTTGTTTGGAGTATGGCATTCCTTATCAATTTTGGCTCGTTAATTCTCCTGTATATTATAATGTTCTTCTCGTTGCAAGGTTGCTTAGACGGCAGGACCCATCACGGTGAGAAAATTTCAGTTCCGGATATGGTTGGGAAGAATTCAAATAATGCGAAAAGCCTTTTGGCTGGCACAAATTTGAATTATGTCATTTTAGATTCAATTTATGATCCATCAAAAGTCTCAGGAACGATCCTAGAACAAGATCCTGGAGCAACTTCTTCAACCAAACTTTATGTAAAACAAGGACGTACTATTAAGTTACGTGTCTCAAAAAGAACAATGCTTGTTGAGATGCCTGGGCTAGTAGATAAGTCGCAACGATTTGCCGAAGGGGTGTTGCGGAATAGAGAATTTAGATATTCAATTGATTATAAGCCTTCTCGAGAGGCTCATGGAGCAGTTATTTCTCAAATGCATAAAGGTGAAAAAATTGCAAAAGGAACCAGACTACCAATTGGTTCAAGAATTAAATTGATTATCGGTAGAAACGAATCAGGAATTCCGTTGGAATTGCCAAACCTTTATGGTTTGAGTATCGTTGAAGCTAAACAAAGAGTGGATAATATGCTGAATATGGAGTTCTTTATTGGGTCTTGCACAGGTTGTTTAACATCAGCTGACTCTTCAATAGCTAGAATATTCACCCAATCTCCCGAGTTTGAAGAAGGGGCTATAGTGGCTTCTGGCAGCTCAATTACAGTGGTAGCATCTAAAGAATTTGTTGATCTTGAAGAGAATCAACCGCCTCAATAAAGTTATATGAAATATCTATTTACAATTATTTGCGTCGTCGCTAGTTTAACAACTTTCGGTCAATATGGAGAAGAAGTTGGACCCTTAACAGGAAATCCTGCACTTCAGGCTAAAAGCCAGCAAAAAATCGAGTCAAAAGTTAATGTCGGCACTTTCGATAGTACTTTTATTTATACTTCGGATACCTTGGATATGCCTTTTTTCGATGAGTTTAGCACGAATAAATTTCAGCTATACATAGACAATTATAGCAATCCTCAAGTGACTTTTGATAAAGGCTATCGTCTTTTGGATATGCTCGATGTTCCTGTTTCGAACGATTCATTGTACACGCAACAGCAAACGTTCAGAAGAGTAGTAGACCTTCAATTATTGACTTCAACGGATATTCCTTTTTCTTCAATTCAAGTAAAAATAGGTGATCTATCAACTTACCCGGTAACTCATTTCCAAACAAGTGTGTTTCCTCCATTTTATATTTACGATACGCTTCAAACAACCAATGGGGTAGATTTAAACCCAGATACAGTATGGATAATTGGAGCGGAAATTTTCCAAGATTCAGCAACTCAGTTTTTTGATGTCATAAACGATACTAGTTCTTATTGGTTAGACGACCAGGCTTATCACAACTATAGCATGGGTAGAGATCCATGGTCCTTAGGAATGGTTACGTTTGATGGATTAGATGAGACGGGATATCCTTACGCAATTGGTTCGACTTCAGTTGGCTATGCTGATCATTTGACATCCAAGCCATTGAAGTTGGGTTCTATGAATCCATCGGATTCAGTTTACTTTAGTTTTATGTATCAACCGCAAGGTCTCAGCGATCAGCCTGAAGATTCAGATTCATTGGTTCTTGAGTTCTATGCGCACGATTTGGAACAATGGAATTGGGTTTGGAGTACAAATGGTGGAGTAGTTGATACGTTTAGAATGGCTCATATTGGCCTTTATGATTCACAGTATTTCAAAGATGGATTCCAATTTAGATTTAAAAATTATGGAGGACTTTCTGGAAGCTTAGATCCTTTTCATATTGATTATGTTCATTTAAGATCTAAACCAGGAGTTGGTTGGACCGCCGATACTTTACTTCGAGATATTGCTTTCTCTTATCCGGTTTATACTTTATTGGAGGATTATACTTCCGTGCCATGGGATCATTACGTGAATCTTGCGAATCATAGTGACGTGATGTCTGATGAAGTTCAGGTTGTTATGGCCAGTAGTTTTCCAAGTGGACCTTCAGGGTTAGTTAATGCGCAACCGGGGATGACCAGAATTTATTACAATGATATTATTGAAGATTCGGTGGTTCTTGAAGCAGGTTTGTTGGCAGCAGATCCAATAAATTTCCAAGGAAATGAAGTGCCTTATTCATTGCATGATTTTAAAACGAATTATGCTTTTGATCATCTGAAACCAGGGATTTCACAAGAATTTGATCTTAGATCCGAAGTAATTGTTCCTGAGCAAAACGAAAGAATCAATGATTCTACTGAAACAATCCAGAAATTTGAGAACTATTACAGTTACGACGATGGAAGTGCCGAGCTTGCTTATGGACCAACG
>JABSPC010000676.1 GCA_013215515.1 Crocinitomicaceae bacterium | reverse complement strand
TGTCTGCTCTTTCTTGTGCAAAGGCTTCTGCGGCTTTAATGAATGTGTAAATCATAGGGTGGGGAATCTCTCTAGTCGAACTGATCTGAGGGCAGAATCCACAGCCAACAAAGAAGTTATGGTTTTTTAAACTGATAATTTCTGGGTCTTCAAAATTATTATACGCTTCGATATCTGCAATGTCATTTTCCAATGATGTAATCAACTGCGGATAAAGGCTGAATCGAGACGAAGTCAACTCCATATCAGAGTAATTTTCATACAATTGAATAAAAGCTTTTGAATGAGGTGATATTTGAAGTTTTTCGAATTGATCACCTTCAACTAAGTTATCGGAAATAAGTTTTTCGCTCTTACCGTTCAATTGGTACATATTAATGAGTACCTCTATAAAAATCCGGTAACCTTCACCAGTAATTAGAACGGGAATGTTCTTTCCAATGATTTGTTTAATTATTCCGTGAAGAAAGAAAGGATTCTTAATAGGGCCAGGGGCGACGAGAATTGCATCAAATTGATCAAATTGCTGAGGTCGGTATTTCACAACTTCATTCAGTTTTACCCAATAATAATTTATATCGAGATCTAAAAAGTACGCAGAATGGTCGATAGCTAGATTTGTAGCGTGATGCGAATTGTAGGTGAAATTATAGTCTCCTACTATGGCTATTTTTAAACTTTGCCCCATTTAGTGCTTGAAGCGCTATATATTTAGGTTTATCTTTTGAACCATCCTTGGTAAACAGCGTTTTGAACTAATATAGAATCAACGTGAACAACTGGTACAGGAAGGATTGCTAAACTGTCTGGGTTTAAACTGTACGCGTAGCAGTCAAAGTGACATACGAATAAAGAATAATCTCCCGAATCATCTGAGTCTTGAGTTTGAGAAATGAATTCAACATCAGGATTAGGGGCGTTTATGCTTGGGGCCATTTGATTCGATTTCCATTCTCTGTTGGAAGCATCAGTATATATGAATTCAAATCCAGCAACTCCATTATTTGAAATAGGAGGAGTTAAATAATTATTCATGAAATCGTTGAAAACAACGGTAGTTGGATCTGCAGAAACATTTGCATTCCAACTTACGCTTCCTAAACCAATTTCAACAGATGTAATAATTGATGGAGAACCCATTTTAGAATAATAAACGGCAGAAGAAAAATCTGGCGGAGCTAAAATTATTTGATCTTTCGTAGAAATATTATAATACCCTAGTACATTTTCGGTTAATTCTAATGCTGCACCGTTGATTTCACCATAAAAATGGCAATTCAAATCAACTGTCGGAATTGGAGCTGGAATAACCTCGTGCTCGATACATGAACTGAACATGAATGCGGTTAATCCTAATATAATTGCGCCTCTCTTCTTCATAATATAAGTAGTTAAATTGACTCGTCTTTATTTGCCTGTAAATAGATAAACAATTTAGACGGGCAAAATGTTACATCTAAGTTACGAAAAAAATAACGAAAGGTTGCCTTAGACGGTTGGGTGGACCTGCAAATAAACTTGAGATTATCTCAATTGTCGATTCGTTTGAATCCAAAGTTTAAACTTTGTTTCGATTGGCAGCTAGAAGCTCAAGTAACTTTGATCTACCTCTCGAACCATCCACTGTAAACCACGTTCGTAGCTGAAATTGAATCGATGTGATAAACGGGTATAGGAAGAATTGCCAAACTATCTGGGTTTAAGCTGTATGCATAGCAGTCAAAATTACAAGTGAATGATGAGTAATCACCTGAGGCATCGGAACCTTGATTTGTAATAGTAAACTCAACTTCTTGGAAATTTAAGCTCGCCTGACTAGACCTCCACTCTCTGTCACTTGCATCCGTATATATGAATTCGAATCCCGCTTCTGCGCTATCTGAATAGACTGGGTTTGTGTTTGTATTCATGAAATCATTAAAAACTGTAAGTGTTGGGCTGGGTGCAGTATTTGCATTCCAACTGATACTTCCTAAACCAATTTTAACAGCTGTAAGTAAAGTTGGAGAAGACATTTTAGAAAAATAAGCGGCAGTAGAAAAATCAGGGAAGACAGCAATGATTTGCTCCTTAGTAGAGCTATGCGTGTATCCAAGAACATTTTCGGTTAATACGAATTCCGCACCGTTGATCTCACCAGAGAAATTACAATTTAAATCAACTGTTGGAACTGGCGGAGGAGTAACGGGGTCATCCTTACATGAACTGATCATTAATAGAGATAATCCAAATATAATTGCGGCGCTCTTTTTCATAGTATTGTAATTAAATTGACTTGTAATTGAAGCCAATGTAGAGTAGTAAACTACTACGAAGGTAGAATATTACAATTGAATCACGAAAAATACGTCGAAAGGTTGCCTTTTTGAATGAGGGAAATATTTGATTAAGCTCGTATTTGTCTTAATGGTTGTGTTCCTTCAATATCAATTAATGAGATTTGGTTATGAGTCAATTCTGAAAAATCTGCACTGTAAAGCAATTCACCGTCGTACATTTTCTCAGATATCAGGTAGTCATATACTGAGATATCCTGATTTTGCTTCTGAAGAGAATTGAAAATGATATTTAATTGAGAGTGAGTTACAATAAGATCTGTGTCATATTTCATAACTCCTTGAGATACGTTTCCTTTGATCAAAACTTGAGTGTCATTTGATTCAAATAGTATACTTGTAATCGTTATTGCTGTTCCTTGTTTCATCATCTTTCTGCGTTTTTGTTCGATACAAATATTAATGCTTACAACGTAAACTATTTACGATGTAAAAAACTAATGGGATTTATTCCATGTTTTCTTTAGAAACAGTATTTTTCCAATCCGATAGTCTTCGCACAAAATTTAATAGCATGAAATACGACAGAATCAACAAAGAACTATATATACATAATAGAAAACGCTTCGTTAGGAGTATGGAAGAATCGTCATTGGCGGTTTTCAATTCGAACGATATTTATCCTATTAGTGCGGATAGCTCAATGCCGTTTCAACAGCACAGAGATATTTTACACTTAACTGGAGTCGATCAAGAAGAAAGCATTTTGTTGATTAGCCCAAGTGCAAGCAATCCGGACAACAGAGAAATTCTTTTTCTAAAAGAAACCAATGAACATATTGCCGTTTGGGAAGGTGCTAAATTGGATAAAAATCAAGCTTTTGAAGTGTCAGGAATTAAAACCGTTTTTTGGTTGACTGATTTTGATCGAATCTTCAAACAACTAATGACAGAAGTTGAGTCGCTTTATTTGAATACAAATGAACACTTGCGCGCTGATACAACAGTTGAAACACGAGAGGACCGATTTATCAAACAGGTGAAATTGGCTTATCCTGCGCACCAAGTTAGAAGAAGTGCTCCAATTATGCACCAAATTCGTTCTATTAAACACGATATCGAAGTTGACTTGATGCAACAAGCGTGTGATATTACGAAGTCTGGAATTAACAGATTGCTTGGTTTTATTAAGCCCGGTGTTTGGGAATATGAAATTGAAGCTGAATTGATACACGAATTCATGAGAATGAGATCTCAGGGATTTGCATACACTCCAATTGTTGCATCTGGAGCAAGTGCTTGCGTGTTGCATTATATTGAAAACAACAGAGAATGCAAAGATGGCGACGTTATTTTATTGGATGTTGGTGCGGAATACGCAAACTATGCATCGGATCTTACACGTTGTATTCCTGTAGGCGGAAGATTTACTGACCGTCAAAAGGCAGTTTATAATTCAGTTCTTCATGTTAAAAATGAAGCTCAAAAATTACTTCGTCCAGGAATTACATTGGCAGATTACCATAAACAAGTTGGTTTATTGATGGAAGCTGAATTGCTTAAATTGAAATTGATTGACGGAACAGATGTTAAGAATCAAGATCCAAATTGGCCCGCGTATAAAAAGTACTTTATGCACGGAACGTCTCACTATATTGGTTTAGATACGCATGATGTTGGTCCTTGGAACGAGCCAATTAAAGCCGGAATGGCGTTTACGTGTGAACCAGGAATTTATATTCCAGAGGAAAGGTTGGGAATTCGACTTGAAGACGATTTAATTGTTCAAGCGTCAGGAGATCCATTTAATTTAATGGGTTCAATTCCGATTGAAGCGAATGAGATTGAGGATATTATGAACCGCTAGTGGATCATAAAAACATATATAAATTGAACTATAGGGTGTCTGGAAATGGACGCCCTGTTGTTTTTCTACACGGTTTTTTGGAATCGATTTCAATGTGGAAATTCCTTGAGGGTTTTAAAAACATTCAGTGCATTTATATTGACTTGCCTGGACATGGGGCCAGTGAATTAGATCCGACCTTAGAGCTGTCCATGGCTTCGATTGCAATATCAATAAAGGCATTGGTTGGAGAAATGGGAATTGAGTCTTACGATGTTGTCGGACATTCTATGGGAGGTTATGTTGCCCTAGAACTTAAAAAGTTGAATAGTCACTGTGATAATGTGGTGTTACTCAATTCAAATTTTTGGGAGGATGGCAAAGACAAGAAAATGGATCGGCGTAGGGTGGCTGAATTGGTTCAGACTAAAAAAGAGACCTTTGTTCAAACGGCAATTCCCAATCTATTCATGAATCCAGACAAACGATCTTTCGAAGTTGATGAATTAATTGAGGAAGCAAGTTTAATAAGTTCAGAAACAATCGCGCTATCGTCTCTAGCAATGAGCAAAAGGGTTGATAGTACCTCTTTAATTAAAGAAAATGCCGACTCAGTTTTAATTATTCAAGGAAAGCATGATTCGATAGTTCAATGCGATATTATGGAAGAACGTGTTAAAGGCGCCGAGGTGAGCGTAATCAAGTTGGATTGTGGTCACATGGCACATATTGAGTCTTCAAGTGCTGTTAAAGAAGCAATCGAAAAGTTTGTAGCAAAAAAAACGGAAATTGTTAGTTTCCGTTATCATTGAAAATCCAGATTAACTGGGGGGGAGAAAGTAAAATTGTTTTCATATTAAATGTATTATTGAGGTTAGAAGACAGTACTAATATAGAGTGAATAAGCATTCAATGGGAAAAAATAACCTAAAGTGCGGCTGAGGTTTATTGAACGGTTGTTGGAGGTTGATTAAGTGATTCTTATTGATGTTGAACTGAGCAAAGACATAGAATCACTGTGAAATATAATGGTATATTAGTTTGTATTAAAACTGCACGAATTATGAAATTAAGAGCTTTAGTCGTTGATGATGAGGAGTTTGCTAGAAAGAACCTCACGATGTTATTGGAAGAGTATTGCCCCGAAGTGGAGGTGATAGGAGAAGCTTCCAGAAAAGATCAGGCTAAGGCAATAATCGAATCCTCAAATCCAGATGTCGTTTTTCTTGATATTAGAATGCCGTCAGGTGCGGAAGGATTTGAATTACTTGAAGAAATTGAAAAGAAAGGTTTTTTAGTTGTCTTCGTAACAGCGTTTAAGGATTATGCAATTCGCGCATTCAACGCAAGTGCAATATATTACCTACTTAAACCTATCGATATTGAAGAACTTCAATCGGCGGTAAAAAGAGTAGTAGAAACGAGAAAAACCTTTAGTGAACAACCTGAGAGTTACAATACGTATTTTGATTCGTTGCAAGAGCTTTCTCATAATTTATTGAACAATAAGCAAAGCAATCGAATTGCCATTAGTCACACCAAAGGATTGAAACTGGTAGACGATGATACAATAACTCATCTTGAAGCAAGTGGAAATTGTACTACAATATATTTCAAAGACGGAACGCGTTATTTGGACACAAGAACGCTTAAAATTTATGAAAACTTATTGAATCCTTCGAAATTCAGTAGAATCCATAAGTCACATATTATCAATCTGGAATTAATGCGTGAGTACGTAAATGACGATGGGCATTTCGCAGTTCTTGAAGGAGGATTAAGAGTTCCGATTGCAAGAAATAGAGTTACTGAATTCGTTAAAATGCTTAAAGATTCTTAAATGAGATGTCTTGTCTTGGTGGGGCTCATTTTAATGATGGGGTTTACTTCTTTTTCTCAAAAATATTCATTTGTTGCCTATAGTACCGAGGAAGGTCTTCCTCAGTCTCAAGTAACGGCAATTGGTCAAGGTAATGACGGTTACCTTTGGGTTGGAACATTGGGTGGATTGGCAAAATTTAATGGAAAAGAATTTATTACGTTTTCATCTCATGATGGATTATGGAATAATCGTATACATTTTATCTCATCTATTGATGATGTTCTGTGGGTTGGGCATGACGGCGGAATTTCATTGATAGACAAGAAAAAAATTAAAAGTTTTGGTTTTATCGGAAATGATCAATCAAGAAGGGTTTCAGCAATTGTAAAGTTTAACAATCGGATTTTGATTTGTACTGCTGAAGGTCGAATATTTGAATTTAAAGACAATAAGCTTCTGAAAATTCCAGCGGAAAATCAACAAATTGATAGAATCCGTAGTGCTTATGTTCATGAAAATGAATTGTATCTAGCGACACGAGGAGGGGTTTTGAAGACAAAAGACCTCAATAATTTCAACTTAATTCCTCAATTGGAGGCGACTAGTTATTATGGTGTGACGGGTGACGATAAGCAATTGATTTTTGCAAGAAGAAGTGGTGCGATAATTCGTATGGATGTTAAGACCAAGGAATTCAAAACATATGACTTAGACACATTGATTGTTAGGGGATGTTACCTCGATAAGGATGAGCAAATATGGGTGAATGCAGTTGAAGGGATCGTTCGAATAAAAAAAAATGGTGAGATCTTGTTGTTGAATCAGACAAATGGATTACCGGCCAATGAGACCAGTTGTTTTTTTCAAGATAATACGTCAAATATTTGGGTTGGATCAAATGGAAAAGGAATTTTTCGATTTCCTGGGTTGAGTTTTCAATACTTTGATCAAAGCACAGGATTTTCTTCTGATCTGTTTCTTAACGGTTTTCAAAAACCCAATGGAGATTTTTATTATGGAACCTTCGATGAAGGGGTAGTTAAAAAGGACAGGTTCGGCAAGTTTTCTGTTATAGAAATGGAAGAAGAAATTGTTTGGGCTTCCATTCAAAATGTCAATGGCTTGGATTGGTTTGGTTGCGTAAAATCACTGATATCAATTGGACCTCATGATAAAGTGACTTCGTATTATGAATCGAGTGGTTTGCCAGGCGAAAAAATTGTCTCTTTTTATAGACTTGATAACAAGTCAATGTATATTGGCGGGAACAAAGGTGTAGTTTATTATAACGAAGGAACCTTCACTAAGATGGGGACGCGTGACTCGGAATATTTAGGGACGGTTCGAGATATAGAAGTTGTAAATGGAGTAATCTATTGCGTTAGTAATCTTGGATTGTTTGTATACAGAGATAACGATTTCTATCCGATTAAAGGTGTTAATTCAGTGTTCTACAGCATTGAAGCGGATTCATATGGCAATTTGTGGCTCGGGGCAGAAGAAGGATTGTTTCTTCTAAAGAATGGAAAAGTTAATCAGGTCAAGTTGTTGAAAGATGATCCCAGTTCAAATTTCATCAACTTTATCAATCATCGAGACAGGAACTTGTACGTTGGAACAAATAATGGATTGTTCGTTTTAACAAATTTGAATGGAAAAATAAGTTATTCCAGATATGGTATTGGTGATGGAATTCCTGATTTAGAGACGAATTTGAACTCTGGTTTTTTTGATTTAGAAGGACATTTTTGGTTTGGTACCGCTTCCGGATTGGTCCGCTTTCATCAACATGAAGAGCGTCTGAACCCCTCTCATCCACTGACAAATCTGACTTCTATTTTGATGAACTATCAAGATTTTGATTACAATCAATATAGCGATGGTACGGATGAAAATGGATTGCCCATTAATTTGACGTTTCCGTTTTCAAAAAATAATTTAATTTTCAAGCTAGACGGTGTTTCGTTGGTTCATCACCGAGGCTTGAAATACCAGTTTTGGTTGGTTGGCCTAAATGAAGATTGGTCACCATTATCAGATGTCCCAACCTTTACTTTTGCGAATTTGCCTGCAGGCGAGTATGTAATAAAAATGAGAGCGGTTGATATAGACGGCCGAATGTCTGAAGAAATTACTGTTCCATTTGTTATAAATGATGCATATTACAATACATGGTGGTTTATTCTGATTTGCATTGTACTGTTAGCAGGAATAATATTATTGATCTTTAGATTGCGATTGAGAAGGGTTAATGAGCTTAATGAGCAGGAAAAACTTATGTTCAAATCGAAACTATTGGCTTTGGAGCAAAAGTCTGTAAATGCTAGTATGAACAGACACTTTATCTTCAACGCCCTGAATTCCATTCAATACTTTATTAATACTCAAGATCGATTATCTGCCAATAAATACCTAACGAATTTCGCACAGTTAATTCGAAAAAACCTCGATACGGCAACAACGGATCACAATACTATTTCTTTGGAGGAGGAAATTGCTCGTTTGAAGCTCTACTTGTCACTTGAGTCAATGCGCTTCCAGGGCAGGTTTGAGTATGAAATTATCGCCGATAATATTGAGCTTGAGTCTATCATGATTCCAGCTATGTTAATGCAACCATTTATTGAGAATAGCATTATTCATGGAATATTACCAGATGAAGAGATTGAAGGGCTGATTTCTATAAATATGAAAGTTATTGATGGTATTCTCGAGATCACAATTGAAGACAACGGAATTGGTGTAAATCAAAGCATGTCCAGAAAGAGCCATTTTGACGGGGATCATAGGTCACAAGGGATGGAGATAACATCCAAAAGAATAGATTTAATACGTAAAGTATCTGATCAACGGATATCGTTGGAAGGTCCCGATGAAGTACTGAATGATGACCGTTCAATCAAAGGAACACGTGTTTCAATCAAAATGGACGTTTCAAATTTGGATAATTAAAGCTATTAACGTACATTTGTTAGTAAGTCATTAAAGGTTGAAAAAAATAATTATCATATCATTAACAGTAATCGGATTGGGATTTGTTTCTTGTCAAAAGGAAAACATTGAGCCAAATTCAGCTGAAAGCCTTGTGGTTCCTGCATGGGAACAAAGCGCGAGATCTGGTGGTGACGACGGTTCTGAAGGCGACTGTGATGTAATTGGAGCTATTACAGATCCAAATGATGATCAGGATGGGCCAATTACAGATCCAAACGATGATCAAGACTAAAAAAATAAAGGTGATATACTTCAGCACGATATTATAGGCAGAAAGTAAAACACCCATATCAATATTTGAAAGCTATTTCTATTTTAGAGATGGCTTTTTTCATGCTGTTAAATAAATAAAACATACACTTCAAACCTTTGTTGAAATGAATAGTAAATCTTTGAGTAACTTGGTGTCACTACTTATGGAACTTTAATATTTATACATGTCTAGCAAAGTAAACGAAGCTCTCTACGACTTGATCACTTCAATGTCGAAATCAGAGAAACGGTATTTTAAGTTGATGTCCTCGCGCCATACAATCGGTGAAGAGAACAATTACGTGCGAATATTTGATCATCTTGATAAACAAGCTTCATATGATGAAGGGTTGCTTTTCGAGAAGTTCAAAGGAGAGGCATTTCTAAATAGGTTTTCCATTACCAAAAAACGTTTGTACGATCATGTTCTTTCAGCATTAGATTCATTTCATAGTTCAAATTCAATTGAGGCTCAAATCCATAAGATGCTTCATTCAGCGGATATACTGTTCGAGCGTTCACTTTACGATCAAAGTAGAAGGATCTTAAGAAGCGCTGAGAAGCTGGCATTAAAGTACGAGAAGTCTGTGTTAATGATTGAGATATCAAACAAACAAAAGCGAATTTTAGAAACCGGTGGATATGTAAATATATCTGATGCCGATTTGGTCGAAATGTCAGATAACCTGGATGTTTTTATAAACCGAATAAAAGAATACAATAAAATCTGGAGCGTGAAGAGTCAGCTGTTTGCACAATTGGCTAAAAAGGGTGTCGCAAGAAGTGAAGAAGAATCTAAAAATTATACGGAATTGTGCTCTCCTCTACTGAACGATTATGACCCAGAGAACATTACAACGGAAGGTAAGTATTTATATAGCCATGCCTTAAGTGCCTATTATTACTCAATTGCAGATCTAGAAAAGTCTTTGGGATATTTAAAACTGAATTTAGAGTTGTTCAATGAAACACCTAAAGAACTCGAAATAGAGCCCATTAAGCAGATTTCAGTTCTGACAAATGCCATTTATATCTCGGATAAAATTGGAGAGTACAGAATCGCTATCGTATACTTGAATCAATTAAAGAGCTTGGCAAATGGCATAGAGTCAAATGAAGATCTCGAGATTAAATTATTTTCAAGTATTAGTAGTATTGAATTGAGTATGAACCTTCGTAAAGGGGCATTTAAAGATGCTTCCAAGATTGCTATAGACATTGAACAAAAACTTCTTGGTTTCGGAGATAAAATAACTTCAACTAGACGTGCGTTTTTGGAATTTAAAATTGCCGTAGCTTACATCGGAGTGGGAGAATTCAACATTGCCTTAAAATGGGTGAATAAGATATTAAACGATTCTGAATTGGATAAAACCGAAGATATTATTGGATTTACACAATTGTTGGATTTACTGGTTCATATAGAATTAAACCACGATAAATTACTTCCTTATTCACTTAAGAGCACACAGCGTTTCTTCAAGACACGTAATCGAATGTATAGTTTCGAAAAAGTATTCCTTCAGTTTATTGGTCGCTTAGTAAAATGCAAGGACCATTTCGAAATGTAAAAAGAATGGGAAGATTTATACAATGATCTTGCGGCAATTACAAACGATGATGTATTCGAAAGCGTAGCATTGGACTACTTCGATATTCAATCTTGGGCTGAATCTAAGCTGAAAGGAAAATCATTTGACACAGTTGTTCGCGAAAAGTACAACAGAACGATCAGAGCCGCATCTTAGGCTTTAGCATCGAAATGATCCCAGCCTTGAGCTTGTAACTCTACTAGAGAACCTGCCTTATCAACGTGGTAGATCCCTTCAGATTTGTCTGTCATGTGTCCGATAAAGGTCATGTGAGGGTTTCCCTTGATCTTATCGAAATCTTCTTGTTTAACTGTGAATAGAAGTTCGAAATCTTCACCTCCATTCAGTGCGCACGTCACAGGGTCTAAATTAAACTCTATCGCTAATAGGGAAGTTGTTGTATCGATTGGAATTTTATCACCATAAATACGGCATCCAACTTCACTCGATTTACACAAATGCATTATTTCAGAAGCCAATCCGTCAGAAATGGCGATCATTGTGCTAGGAACGACATCCAGTTCTTTCAATAATTTGATAACATCTACTCGAGCCTCCGGTTTCAATTGGCGTTCCATTACATAGTCATGCCCATCTAAATCGGGTTGAATGTTTGGATTTGCTTTGTAAACTTCTTTTTCGCGTTCGAGTAATTGAAGTCCCATGTAAGCAGCCCCTAAATCGCCAGTCACCACGAGCAAATCAAAATCTTTCGCTCCTGAACGATAGGAAATATCTTTTTTAGCAGCGCGTCCAATTACGGAAATACTAATAGTAAGCCCTGTCAGCGATGAAGTCGTGTCGCCACCCACTAAATCCACGTTATATACTTTGCACGCCGTGTTAATCCCATCATATAACTCTTCAAGGGCTTCAATTGGAAAACGGCTCGAAACGGCAATTGAAACAGTTATTTGTTCAGCAACTCCATTCATCGCACAAATGTCTGATACATTTACTGCAACTGCTTTGTAACCTAAATGTTTCAAAGGCATATACATCAAGTTGAAATGAACACCTTCAACAAGCATATCAGTTGAAAGGAGCATAGAAGTATCGTCTGATATTGAAATAACGGCGGCATCATCACCAATACCTAGTTCAGTAGACTCTATTTTCTTGTCCACATCTTTTGTCAAGTGTTCAATCAATCCGAATTCTCCAAGCTGATTTACATCTGTGCGTTTCTCGCTCATCACTAATTTTTTGTGCAAAGCTATAAAAGGTAGTTTAATAGTCCTATTTAATTAGGAACGGACTTTTGAATTCTATTCCTGTTCATTTCCCAAAATGCTTCAACGCTTATCCATGAAGTTCCAATTTGTGCAATGCAGTATTGAAGTTGTTTTTCAGTGCATCCTAACTTGTTGCACCAAGAATCGAAGTCTATTTCACTTGGGTCTGGAAATTTCTTTTGAGTTAAATTCATCGGGTAAAGAATAGTTAAATGTAAAAGTAAGGCTTTAACACACGCGAAACATCGGTGTTTATACTTATTTCTTCATGAGTAGTTCTACTTAATAGTCACTGGTTTAGGTCGAAATTGTAGAATTTCATGAATATTTAGTTTTAAGATGAGCCAATTCTTGGTAAAAGGTCAATCACTTCATTATTAGCTGGTTTGAGGTGGTAATATTGCCAATCTATCAATCTACGCATATCTTGCAAGTTGACCTGTGAGATATGCGTATTGCCGTACGTATATGTGCGCAATATCTAGTTTTTTGTTTCTATTGAATTATCTGATTATTCAAGATTTTACAGGTTGCATAAATGAGAAATATATGTGAAATAATTGTTATATTTGATTTCACACTTGCACAGTTTTATGTTGATTTGAATCAACTTAATCCTCAATATAGTTTATGCTCTTCCTTTCCGTTTTATCAATATTGGTACCGTTAATCGTTGGGATAATCCATTTTCGGAAACTTTCCGGGATCATGAAAGTTCTTTACGCCCTTGTAGTAATTACGTTTGTAATATGTACCATGTATATTATGT
>JABSPC010000675.1 GCA_013215515.1 Crocinitomicaceae bacterium | reverse complement strand
TCCACGACCCATGTCTCGATCGGCGAGGTTACGACCGATGCCCAACCCGGGATCGCGGGATCACTCAGATTTCGCTGGTCTTCCCCGGATTATGGGTCATTGTGTACGCGGGGCGGCGGCATCCGCCGACCCCTTCGACCGGATCGCACCCCGCACAAACGCTCGAAGCCGTACTTTTGTGATTGAGACTCAATCGATCTATGATGGAACCGGATGGAGCTTACTCAAAATAGGCAAGCCTAAAAAGGATTATTGATTGGTCTCTACAATTATTTCACATTTCTGAATGGTGTGCCAGAGCGTAAACAAATCGTTTTCTGTAAAATAACGTAATTCTGAATTTTTCATTTTAACTGCTTCGCCTGCTTCAAGTACCATCGTCTTGACATCCATTTTATCCGTCATAAAGCCCATGTAATATTCCGACAAGACTTCAGTTTCAAGATATCGAATACTAAAATTGTTGTCCCCGTCGTTTCTTAGGAGAATCACCCCATACACATCTTCATATTTTTGATTAAAAATGTAATCATCGTCGAACTTTCGAATTACATCTCCTTCGTTCAAATTATAAATGGTATCAACTTCTTCAATAAAATTAAATTGAACCATATCACCTGATATATTCACAGATTCAATTGTTTCGCGCACCCGCTGCGAAAGGTGCATGGTATCATACATTGCCCTTGATAAATAAACAGTATGGTTGTCTTTTCGAATAGCGGTATAATCAGAAATATAGAGGCGAACATCACCAGTCGCAAAATAGGAAGTATCTGTTTCCAATTCAATTTTGGGAGAATGCAATTCATTATGCGAATCCATCAAGTTCCAACCAATAATAGTATCTGTAATGATAAACTCGCCTTGCAATTCAATTGGGAATTTCACCTGATTAACGTGCATTCTAGGCATCGGATTTTCAACTGTAACAATATTCACTCCGCAGGATGTCAGAGTCAAGATCAGATATAGGATTAAATATTTCATTGATCAGAATTTGAAAGCTACTTTAAAGATAAGAAAGTAAAAGAAGAGCTATTTTTTCTTCCTTTGAAGATCACCTTTTTCTTTAACCAATCTGTCGAGAACATCATTGTAAATAGAGATCATTTCTTCTTGGCGCGAACCGTAATATTCCATTGAGCCTTCAAATTGATCTTTTGAATAGCCTTTCGACTTGAGTAGCGAATCACCGGTATTGACCATCACTTTATGGTATTGGGTAATGTTACCATACTCATCCGTAATGTACGCTTCGAGTTTCACCAATTCAGTTAGAAGCGAAACCATTTTTCCTTGAGGAATTAAATCATCAGGCTCTTCAACTCTAGGGACCCCATCGGAACAAGAAACTAAAAATAGGAGCGCTATAAAAACTACTCGGATCATCTATTGAAGAGCAATCTACTTCCGTTACCAGCTTCTATTATAGCTCCATTCTCATATACTCTACGACCATTTACATAAGTCGAATCAATAGAATTTGAGAACTCAATTCCCTCGAAGGGAGACCATCCACATTTGTATAAAATGTTCTCTTTTGTAATCGCGTAATTTGAATTTTGATCAACTATCACCAAATCGGCAAAATATCCTTCACGAATAAAACCACGATCTACGACTCTAAATAAAACTGCCGGAGCATGCGCCATTTTCTCTACGATGCGTTCTATAGAAATCATTCCCTCTTCAGCTTTCTGCAGCATTCCCAACAATGCATGTTGCACAAGCGGTCCTCCAGAAGGAGCATTTAGGTATTTATTATCTTTTTCTTCAAGTGTATGTGGAGCATGATCGGTAGCCACAACGTCCAAGCGATCGTCCAACAATGCTTTCCACAAACCATGGCGATCTGCAGCTGTTTTTACTGCAGGATTCCATTTAATGAGGCTTCCTTTAGTTTCATATTGAGCATCATCAAACCATAAGTGATGGATACAAACTTCAGAAGTAATCTTCTTTTCAGAAAGTGGAATTTTGTTCGTAAACAACTCCGTCTCTTTCGCCGTACTAATGTGAAACACGTGCAGTCGACTCCCATACTTCTTTGCACGTTCAACGGCAGCTGATGAGCTTAAATAACAAGCTTCTTCACTGCGAATGATAGAGTGCATGCTCATTGGAATATTCTCACCATATTTGGCTTTGGCATTCTCAAGATTTGTACGAATCGTCGTTTCGTCTTCACAATGCGTAATGAGTTGATGATCCAATTGGAAAATCCCATCAAGTGTTTTATCCTGATCCACTAGCATATTCCCAGTCGAAGAACCCATGAATATTTTAATTCCCGAAACATCTGTTTTGCTAACCTTTTTCAACTCCTCCAAGTTGTCGTTAGTAGCACCAATATTAAAACTATAGTTCGCTATTGAAGTCTCACTAGCGCGCTGGTATTTTTTCTCTAATTCTTCAATTGTGACAGCAGC
>JABSPC010000674.1 GCA_013215515.1 Crocinitomicaceae bacterium | reverse complement strand
TGAGCACTTAATGGATCTTCGTCTATTAAATCGACTGCAAAGAGACTTGGTTCTACCCCTCTTTCATCAAGATCAACTTTCGGGAATACTCACATTCAAGCACAACAAACTCCAACCCGAAAGTTGGGGAACCGTATCACAGATACTAGGAAGTCTGACTGAAATATTAGGCAACCATACAAGCCAAATTCATTTATTGACTGCACAGGCTGATGCAGAACACTTTAGTCGAATAGGCATGATGGCAGCCACTATGGCTCATGAGATTAAAAACCCTTTAGGGGGTATTTATGGCGCGGCTCAAATTTTAAAAGAGGGGTCTGGCTCCAGTGAAAAATTCTTAAATATTATTTTAAAAGATGCCACCAGACTCAATGATGTGATCCGTAAATTTTTGGATTTTTCAGCTCCCTTCAAAACCGAAAGCAAACCTTTTGATGTTCTCGTATTTATAAATCAATTTATCTCGGATCAAAATTCTTTAAACCAGGGGCATCTCATTAAATTGGAGTGTGAAATTAAATCCCTCAGCATCAATTCAGATGTCACAGGCCTTGAACAAATACTCTTGAATTTAGTGCAAAATGCTATGAGATATCACCAAGGTGAGTCTTCCATTCTAATTCGCCTTATTGTTGAAAAACCTAAACTCAGATTTTGGATTGAAAATAGGGGCGAGGGTATTCCAAATTCTGATAAAGAAAAGATTTTTATGCCCTTTTTCACCACAAGCACAACTGGAACAGGGCTTGGACTGCCTACTTCAAAGAAAATTGCCAAAGCTTTAAAGGGAGACTTATATTTTGAAGAGGCAAATGACTACACTCGATTTATCATTGATTTACCTTTAAAATAAAGAGGATAGAGCTCAAACTTATTATGGAAAACCAAAGCCACAAAGGGAATATATTAATTGTCGATGATGAAGAGCATATCCGCGATGTGCTTGAAGCGACTCTAAGCTCTCTGGCAAAAAATATTTACACCTCCTCTTCTGCAGAAGAGGCTATGTTAACAGTAATTGAGGAAAATATTGATGTCGTTATCTGTGACATTCAAATGAGTGGCATGGATGGCCTTACCTTTCTCGACAAGGTCAAACAAGAACACCCTGGTATTAAGTTTTTGATGATAACGGCTTTTGGATCCATGGAAAAAGTGATAAAGGCCCTGAGATCTGGTGCTTCAGATTTTTTAACAAAACCATTTGATAACTCAGTAGTAAGGTCAATCGTCGCTAAACTCATCAAAGAGCAAATAGTAAGAACCGAACCCGTGAACAGCCCCATCGTTTCCACAGAAATTTCAAGTATCATTGGAGAATCAAAAACTTTTAAAAAATGTCTCGAGCTTGCTCTCAAAGCTGCAAAAAGTGATTCCAACGTTCTTATTTTAGGTGAGAGCGGCACAGGTAAAGAAGTCTTTGCCAAAGCCATCCATGAAAATAGCGGAAGAATCAAAGGCCCCTTTATCCCCGTCAACTGTGGAGCTATTCCAGAAAATTTAATTGAGAGCGAGCTTTTTGGACATGTTAAAGGAGCTTTTACAGGGGCCATGGAAGCCAAACCAGGCAAGTTTAAATTGGGAAGTGATGGCAGTATTTTTCTTGATGAAATAGGTGAGACTCCCATTTCATT
>JABSPC010000673.1 GCA_013215515.1 Crocinitomicaceae bacterium | reverse complement strand
TCAACGAACAAATATAATACCTTTTTACTTTATACACACATTTTGAACAAAAAAAGTGCGCAAATGTTTATCTGTAAATCCAATCTGGTCAAAAGAAGTACCATTTTGTTCAAAGGATTCCCTTCATAATCGATTTCTAACTACCCGTTAACAAGAATTTTAGTATCCTTGTATTACCATAAAAACCAATTATTCTGAATCAGATGAATCGTATTTTACTTTTTTCCTTACTTCTGGTGATCGTGAGCTCTTGTTCTGAGCCTGAAAAGAAACAGTTCAAGTATGCTGGCGGAAAAATCACCATGGCCTTAGATAATGAGCCTTCCACTTACATTCCTAGGAAAGTAATGGATTACTATTCAGCCACCGTTCTAAGTCAGATTACAGAAGGATTGGTAGGCATGGATAGCAAAACGACGAAAATCGTTCCTCGCTTGGCAAAATCATGGACGAAAAGCGATGATGGAAAAGAATATGTCTTTACTCTTAGAGAAAACGTAATGTTTCACCCGCATAAGGCGTTCAAGTCAGATGAGGATAGACTTTTGACTGCAAAGGATGTTATAAAGAGTTTTGAGTTAGGCTGTTCAGAAGATGAAAAAGGTATGGAACAAGCTACCTACTCGATGATTTGTAAATCAGTTGTTGTTGGAGCGGATAATTACTTTCATAAGAAATCGAAAAAAATTAGTGGCATCACGGCTAAAGGAAATAAAGTAACCTTCAAACTTATTCATAGTGATCACAACTTCCTTTACAAATTAGCGAACGTAAATGCTGCAATTGTTTCAAAAAGGGTTGTAGAATCAGGAAATGAAACTGATGTTATTGGTACAGGACCTTTTGTATACAGTAAATATAAAGGAGGAGATCAAGCATCATTAATATTAACTAAGAACCACGATTATTATTTAAACGACGCCGATGGAAATGCTCTCCCGTATTTGGATAGTCTAGTATTCATCTTCCAGAGTCGTAAACTGGAGCAATTGGATTTGTTCGAGAATGGAATTATAGATTTAATACTTGGGCTTCCTACGAGCAGAATAACGCGGATGTTAGAGGGCCGAATTGAAGATTTCAATTCAAAGCCACCTAAATTAGTTCTGGCTAATAATCCTCTTCTTGAAACGAATTACTATTTCTTCAATCTTAAAGATAAAAGGTTTCAAGACGTTAAAGTTCGTAAGGCATTTAATTACGCAGTTGACAAACAACTTATAGGACGTGAAATTCTTAGGAATCAATATTATGATATTGGGGATTATGGAATGACTCCTCCTATTTCGAAAGCAATTAAAGGCTACGATTTTAAAAGCATTAAAGAAGCCGGATATTCTTTTGATCCTGAACAAGCCAGACAATTACTAGCAGAGGCGGGATATCCAAATGGAGAAGGATTCGGATCTGTTGAATTAAGATATAACATCAACGATACTCATTCAGCCGTTGCAGATGAGTTTGCTAAGCAAATTGCGAAGGTTTTAAATATTAACGTCAACATTGATGGTTCTTCATTCGAACAACTAATTACGGATGGTGAGTCTGGAAACGGAGATATATTTAGACTAGGATGGAGCGCAGATTACCCGAGCCCAGAATCGTTCTTAGTTAATTTCTATGGGGCAAACGTTCCTGAAGATCCAAACGAACCTTCGAGAGTTAACAAGAGCCGTTATAAGAATCCTGTTTTTGATGAATTCTTTGATCGCGCAATTGGGACGAAGAAAATATCTGATCAATTGAAATTCTTCGCTAAAGCGGAATTAGCCCTTCTTCAAGACCCTCCTTTCATACCGCTTTGGTATACTGGTGATATCGGAATAACTAATTCTTACATTCGAAACCTCCATTTCAATGCACTGAATTACATGGACTTCACTTATGTTTACATTAAAAAGTGGACTGAGTCTGAATACCAAAAAGAAGTAAGTTCTAAAAAGTAAACCACCTAAAATATCAATTTGTGAATTGCGCAACTTCCAAGTTTTGAATTGCGCAATTTGATAAGCCTACCACTCTAATTAACCCTAGGTTTATGCTATTACAAATGATTAAAAACCTACAAATGAAAACGATTTTAATAATGCTTTGTTTGGGAGTAAGCACTGCGTTCGCTCAGCTACCAACACAAACAGTTCGAGGGAAGGTATTTGACTCAGAAAGTCAATTCCCACTTGTTGGAGCTAAAGTTCAAATATTCACTTCAGACTCTACAAAACTGTACCGAATACTGACGAATCCTGATGGAGAGTTCACAATAACGAATATTCCGGTTGGTAAGCACGAATTGACAACGACCTTACTAAGGTATGATGCTAAAACAATTACGATTGAAGTTAATTCTGGAAAAGAAACAATCATAGATATTCCGATGGCGGAAAGTTTCGCTGACCAGGAAGCAGTAGTTGTAATAGGACGGAAGAAAGGAGAGGTTCTAAATGAACTCGCATTGATTTCATCTCAACAATTTAGCGTTTCTGAAACAGATCGTTACCCAGGTTCTCGTTCAGATCCCGCGAGAATGGCTTCTAACTTTGCCGGTGTTGGTGGTGCCGATGATTCTAGAAATGACATTGTAATTAGAGGAAATTCGCCTCTAGGTGTTCTTTGGAGAGTTGAGGGAGTTGATATTCCAAACCCTTCTCACTTCTCTATTTCAGGAAGTACTGGAGGACCGGTTTCAATATTAAACAACAAAAATTTAGCAAACTCTGATTTTTTCATGAGTGCATTCCCTGCTGAGTACGGTAATTCAACGTCAGGTGTATTCGATTTGAAATTGAGAAAAGGAAATAACTCCAAACATGAGTTTACAGGACAGTTTGGTTTCTTAGGTACTGAATTACTGGCAGAAGGGCCAATGAGTAAAGACGGTAAATCGAGTT
>JABSPC010000672.1 GCA_013215515.1 Crocinitomicaceae bacterium | reverse complement strand
TTCTAATGGATAAAGAAATGAACATTTTAGGTAATGGAAATTCAATGGGCAAGCTTCTTGACCTTGAATTGAAAATTAGTTTTTTTGATCAATTTCAAGTGCAATTACCATTGTTCATTATCAATTTTGATGGTATTATAAAAAATGCTGGATCATTATTTATCTTTTCTTCGATTTCAAACCCCAAAATGCGATTTCGCGGACAAATATATCTAGACAAAAAAGAAGAATTGATTTGCTTCGTAGGAACTCCACTGATAAATTCTTTTCAAGACCTCAATGATAAAAACCTACAACTAAGCGACTTTGCCATCCATGATAGTATTAATCAATTCCTATTTACTTTACAAATGCATATTTCATCTTTGGACAATGCTCAAGATCTCGCTAACAAATTTAAGTTGTCCAACATTGAGTTAAAGGAAACGAATGATTCATTGGACGGGCTCATTTATAAATTGACGCACGATTTAAGAGCACCAGCAATCAATATTAAATCAATGCTTATTATGTTAGATCAATTCGTTGAATTCAGTAATATAAAGGCTAAAAAGGTGTATAACAACAGTTTAACCGCTACACAGACCTTACTAGATACAATTGAGGATTTTTTGGAGTTGTCTCGACTAGAAAAATTCGAAAAAAGAACGTTTTCCGTATGCAATATTAATGAGATTATAGACGAGATAAAAAATGAAAACAGCATGCTTCTTGAGTCAAATAATGTCGAGATTATATTAAACTTAAGCGGCTTAAATACTGTAACGGGCATCTGCGGTGACATAAAAAGCATATTCCAGAATCTAGTTACAAATTCAATTAAGTACCGAGCAAAAGAGCGATCCCCAAGAATAATACTGACAGCCTCAAAAAAAGGGAAATTTGTCAAGTATACATTTTCCGATAACGGTATCGGAATTGACCTTGAAACGCAGCGAAGCAAACTGTTTGAAATGTTCAGTCGGGTGCATTCTGATTCAACTATTTCTGGAACAGGGATTGGTTTATACTTAGTTAAAAAGCTCATTATTCGAAACAACGGCCTTGTTGAAGTTACTGATAGCAAGGTTGATGTAGGAACAACCTTTACAATTCATTTGCCTTGTAATCACCTAACGCCATGAATTCAATAAATGACAAAATATCCGATATACTAATTATCGATGATGATAAATTCAGTATAATGTTCTGTGAATTTATGCTTAGAGTCACTATGAATTATAACGGAGAAATCAATAGTCGTTTAAGTGGCTATTTGGGAATTGAATATCTGAAAAAAGCAGCTTTAGATGAAGATAAGGGACTGCCAGATATTATTTTACTAGATATTAATATGCCTGGGATGAACGGGTTTGAGTTTGTCAAGGCCTTTCAGGAAATTATTTCTTATTTCAAGAAAGAAATTTGTATTTACATGCTAACTAGCTCATTAAGCCTTGTCGATAAGAATACAGCGGATGAATTTAAGGAAATCAAAGGGTTCCTTTATAAGCCTTTGGATGACATTGCTTTAATGCATTTGGTAAATAAACTGAATGTTTAATCTCCGAAAAAATCAAGGATAAATAATTTAATGTTTCTAAATTATCAAGTTTTAATACCACTCCTTCCCTATTCCTTCTGATGGCTATTGGGGTCTGAAATGTCTTGCCTACTATACTATTTCGTCCAATGTTGCTGCTCTCTCAAACACTTAATCCACAAAGCAAATAATCCATTTCTGCATATAAATTAATTCTATCTCGATATCGATCTCAAAATATTCTCTATCTTGAAATAAAGTGATTAACGATGGACATCAACCATATTGAATATAAAAAACCTTTTTACCCCATAAATGAAGCTTTGAATGAGTATCTCAATAGATACTCGAGATTGGACAAACTTCCATTGCATTATGACGAATTGCTTAATTATAGAGAAATAATTCCTTTATATATAGATGAAGAACCAGCTTTATGGAATGCAGTGATGTATGATCCTAGCGAAATAGATTCCATTAATGAAAGATTAGTGCTGCTCTATCAAATACTGAATTCCCATGGACATAGTTTGGACCATTTACGTGTAGGAAGTATTGATTTTTGCTCTTACGGCAACTCAAAACCTTTTCGCATTAAAATCATCAATGAAATAAATGATAATCATGATTATTTCTACATCAAAAAAACAGATGCTTCAAGAATTTATGGATTGGAATTAGAGCATTTATTGTCACCAAATAAAATCAACTATATGACAGATGGAGACACCATTCTTGAGGAGCATATAATTGGAATTCCGGGTGACGTTTTTATTCAGAATCATGGATCAAAGATCGAAGCCGTTAGATTATCCAAGGAATTTGTCAAGTTCAATGAAAGATGCTTTGCTCGACTCCTCGGGGATATGCGTTCATACAATTTTGTTATTGTGATCACCCAAGATTTTGATAAAGTTCAATATAGAATTCGAGCCATTGACTTTGATCAGCAATCATTTGAAGGTAGAAAATCGATCTATTTACCTCAATTCTATAAGGATAAATTGTATTTCGTTGAAACAGCGCAAAGTTCAATGTCCGTAAAGACTTCTGAACAATATGTAAATGAAGAGAGAGCACTATTGCGCAAACGGATATTACTTGCGCGAAATCAAGTCATTGATTTAATAAAAGTTATGAAGTTAGACTCCATTTCAACTAAAGAGCACATCAATCTGTTAAAATCAGAATTGAATACATTTTATTCGTGTGATGCGTTTACCGAATGTTCTTCAATGGGAGAAATTGTAGAACTAAACTTGGAAATGAGATTGGAGTTTAAGCTTTAATTAGGATGTTTTAGTCATATGCCCAGAAAGCACCCTTTGTTCTG
>JABSPC010000671.1 GCA_013215515.1 Crocinitomicaceae bacterium | reverse complement strand
TCCAGGCATCAAAACTCGCATGAGCCACAGGCTGAACTCTAGTTCCGACAGATCCTTCAACATAATTCAAGCCTCCAAACATTCCATTTAAGAATTCTTTTTCCGTCCAAATACCTGAGCGAAGCAAAATAATTTTTTCGTAATAAGAAGTGAACCCTTCCATTGCCCATAGTAATGAAGTGTAGTTCTCAGAATCATAATCGAATGGTCCCAATTCAACTGGACGAATTCGCTTCACGTTCCACAAATGGAAATACTCATGAGCGACTAATTTCAAAAATCCTTTGTAGTTGTTTTCATACTCCCAACGATTTATCATTAATACAGTTGAGTTAACATGTTCAAGTCCTCCATGTCCATCGCCTACATTATGGATGATAAACGTGTATTCCTTATTGGGATTTTGTCCAAAAATGTTAGTTGCAGTTTCTACAACACGTGCCATATCCACTTTCAACTTTTCAGAATCGTGATTTCCTCTACCATATATCGCAACGTTATGCTTGATCCCAGCCGCCATAAAAGAAAACGTTTCTTGATTCCCTATTTCCATTGGGCAATCGACCAATTGATCGTAGTTGTCAAAGTCATATGTTGTTGAGCCTCCAGAAATTGCCATTCCTGTTGATTCTTTTAATGCTGTCGTAATAGTAGTAAATGATTGGTGTGGAAATACTTCAACTTGACCTTTATCGGCTTTATGATCCTTGACATACATGAAAATTCCTGAACCAGATACAAAACCATGTGTAAGATCTAGAAAACTCGTTCTAACGGATAGTTCGAAAGAATAAACTTCATACTTAATAAC
This sequence comes from Crocinitomicaceae bacterium, assembly GCA_013215515.1. Taxonomy (GTDB): domain Bacteria; phylum Bacteroidota; class Bacteroidia; order Flavobacteriales_D; family Crocinitomicaceae; genus UBA4466. The sequence continues at coordinate 2,041 of JABSPC010000671.1, read as the reverse complement.
GACCTTCTTCGCTGATCCTTTCTTAACGCACCACGTGTTTTTATTTGTTTTAACAACTTCTATTGCTTTACCGTCTCCGTCGAAAGCCTTTACTAGGTTGACATACTTAGCGAACTCTCTCGCTAAATAAGAACCTGGTGCCCAAATTGGCATTTTTACATTTAGTTCTTTTTCTTTAAACCCATCCAGTTCCATTTCTACATTGAAATAATGGTTCTGAGGCCTTGGCATTTTCAAGTTGTATTTGATATTTTGAGCCTGTGTCAAAAAACAGATCATTGAAAGCGCAATAATGGATAGGTATTTAAGCATAAATTCGTAATTTTCCACTAAGGTAATAAAAGAGTCGCTTTGATTGTAAATCGTTCAACACCTAATTTACAAGTGGTACTGGAATGATTCCAAATGTAAAGCCTTCATTAACACCTCTTTAGTTCGGTTAACTCAATTACTCAACAATTAAATAATAAAATATGTTCAAATTTCTTTCAATTGTAGCGCTAGGATTATTGGTGTTCAGCTGTACTCAAGAGTCGGATTCCGCTCCTAACGATGAGAATGGAAATAAGGACTTGGAAAATGAAATTGCTCAATTGCAGTTAGACAATGCACAGAAGGATTCTGTAATTAACCAATCGTTGGCATTTTTCAATGAAATTAAATCGAATTTAGAGGCAATCGGTGTGCGTAAGGATGAAATTCGAACGTTATCTGAAAACCCAGAATTACAGCCTGAGGATAAGACGTGGATTTTAGAAGAGATTCGTCATATTAACTTTTTGCGTGAAGACAACGCGAGAATGGTTAAAAGATTGAATGCTGAATTAAAGAAAAACGGATTGAAAATTAAAGAATTGGAAATCATGGTTGAATCTTTGGTCAGAGAAATTCAATGGAAAAATGAGCAAATTGAACGACTTCAAAGCGAATTGGCCTTATTGGATCAACAGTATTCTAAGCTCTTCGATGCCTATCAAGACCAAGCTATTAAAATTGACGTTTTAACGGATGAAATCAACAAGGTCCACTATGCTTACGGTTCTGAAAAGGAATTGAAGGAAAATGGAATCATCGAAAAGAAGAATGGATTTATTGGAATTGGAAAGAAGGTATATTTGAGAAGTGATTTCGAGAGCGATTATTTCACTGAAGCAGACGCAACAAAATCAACGAATTTTACAATTCGTGGTGAGAATATTCGATTGATTACTGTCCATCCAGCGGCCTCATTTGAATTAATTGAAAATGGTAGCACTTCCAAAATTAACATTTTGGATGCATCAGAATTCTGGAAAATATCTAAGTATTTAGTAATTATAGTTGACTAATGACAGAAGCGGAAAGAGAAGAAAAGGAAAGAATAAAAAGAGAAAAGATTCGAAAATTTGAGAGTCCTCTTCCGTTCGTTCTGATTTTACGAAATTTAATTTTCGGAAAGAAGAAGCCAGACATCTACACTCGTATTGCTTTTTATGTGGGAACTGTTATCTCTTTGATATTCCTATTATGGAATGGTATCACTTATTACGCAATTGTTTCTCGAGATTGGATTTTATCACAGAAGGGGATTCGTATAGAGTCAATTATAGAAAAACGCGGACATGACTTAGAATTTGAATCTGGTGATTTTTTAAATAGACTTCAAGTTGCAAGTGCTCTTTCGCTTATCTTATGGACTGTATTCTTCGTGGGACTCGTGTTCTTATACCGCAAGAAGAAAATTTTCATCTATCTAACGATGGTACCATTGGCCCTTTATATAATGATGAGCATCTTCTACTTGAGCTTTACGTACTTTTCGCAGGACACAACAATGTTCGATAAAATTGCATTGCTTGTTTTAGCATTGATACTTATAGTTCACTCCTACTTAATGGGCAATGAACGAAAAGGTGGAAGTATCAGCTTCTTTGGTGAAAGTCAGGAAGAAGATGATTCAAATAATTTTGAATAGCATCTGGGTTCTGTTCATCACGACCTAAAACAATTGCAGCTTTCTTATAGTACTCTTCTCGAATTATAATCCGGTCTTCAACAAAGC
>JABSPC010000670.1 GCA_013215515.1 Crocinitomicaceae bacterium | reverse complement strand
CATCACACCTTCCATTTCTTTTTGAGGTGCAACCCCAGGTTGAGCGAACAACTGAAACGAGCTTAAGAGAACGAAAAGAATTAGAATATTACGCATAGTTCAAATTTACATAATTGAATTTACAATACATGTGCCAGACACATTTTTACTCCCACTCAATGGTTGCAGGCGGCTTAGAACTAATGTCGTAAGTCACTCTGTTGATGCCTTTCACTTGGTTTATAATCTTGTTTGAGACTTTTGCCAAAATTCATAAGGTAAATGACACCAATCTGCAGTCATGCCATCCGTAGATGAAACTGCTCTCAATGCAACCGCATTTTCATACGTTCTTTCATCCCCCATGACTCCAACGGATTGGATCGGCAAAAAAATAGCTCCTGCTTGCCATACCTCATCATACAGGCCATCTTCTTTCAACGTAGAAATGAAAATATGATCCACTTCTTGTAAAATGGCAACCTTCTCTTTCGTGACATCACCCAAGATTCTAATTCCAAGTCCCGGACCTGGGAATGGATGACGCCCTAATATATTTGGATCAATCCCTAAAGATTTCCCTATTCTTCTCACTTCGTCTTTGAACAATAATTTCAAGGGCTCAACAACCTGCAATTTCATATAGTCAGGAAGTCCACCCACATTATGGTGTGACTTAATCGTTTGACTTGGTCCACCTGAAACCGAAATGGATTCAATAACATCAGGATAGATTGTTCCTTGTCCTAGCCATTTTGCATCATCAACTAATTTAGATTCAGCGTCAAAAACATCGATAAACACCTTCCCGATGGCTTTTCTTTTCGCTTCTGGATCAGTAAGACCAGCAAGTTCACTATAGAAAGCCTCACTCGCATTAACGCCCTTAACATTCAAGCCCATTCCTTGATAGGATTCAAGAACAGTTTCGTATTCATTTTTTCTTAAAAGTCCATTATCTACAAATATGCAGTGCAAATTAGAACCAATTGCTTTGTGCAAAAGAACAGCTGCGACTGAAGAGTCAACACCTCCGGATAGTCCTAAGATTACTTTATCTGTTCCTATTGTATCTTGAAGTTTCTTTACTGTCTCTTCAACAAATGAATCTGGAGTCCAATCTTGTGAACATCCGCAAACATCCACCAAAAAATTCTTTAATAGAATTGCACCTTCCGTTGAATGGTAAACTTCTGGGTGAAATTGTATTCCGTATGTTTTTTCTCCTTCAATTTCAAATCCAGCGTATTCAACATCTTTTGTGCTCGCAAGAACTTTAAATTTGGCAGGAACTTCTTTTATAGTATCGGCATGCGACATCCACACTTGTGAATTATCCGTCATTCCTTTTGTCAAAACATTGCTTTGATCAACATAAACTAAATTGGCTCTCCCGTATTCTCTTGTTGAGGATGGCGCTACTTTTCCACCAAAATTATGTGCTAAATACTGTGCTCCAAAACAAACACCCAATAAAGGTATCTTTCCTTTAATTTCAGACAAGTCTGGTTCAGGAGAAGCTTCATCTCTCACTGAAAATGGACTTCCCGAAAGAACAACACCCTTCCAATTTCCAGATATTTCTGGACACTTGTTCCAAGGGTGAATCTCACAGTAAATATTCAGTTCACGTACTCTTCTGGCTATCAACTGAGTGTATTGAGAACCGAAATCTAGGATTAAAATCTTTTCATGCATGGCGCAAAGATAATGTGAATACTTCTATTTGCTTTACATTGTTTACCGTTTTTTGTCAACATTTTTTATAGCCAATTTGTCAGAAATGAACAAGTTGGAATAATTTATGACGATTCCTTTCAAAATAGAACATAAACGCTACTAGAAGGAGTGGGAATTTGTTATTTTTACGACTTCGATTTTTAATTATCATATGGCTTCAAATTTATTAAAGAAACTTTTCGGTGATAAGTCCGCAAAGGATAGAAAGGCTTACCAACCGTCAATCGATCAAGCGAACGCTGCTTTCGCTCAATTGCAAGGTTTATCAGACGATGAACTTCGTGCAAGAACAGCTGTATTTAAAGAAACTATTTCACAAGGAACTGCTCAATTGGAAAGCGAATTAGAGGCTTTAGACACTAGAGCAAATGACTTGACGACTCCAATACACGAGAAAGAAGAACTATTCGAGAACATCGATAAGATGACTGGCAAAATAGATGCTAAAATCGAAGAAATCCTAGAGTCTATTCTCCCTGAGGCATTTGCAGTTGTTAAAGAAACGGCTCGTCGTTGGAGTGAGAATGGTCAACTGGAAGTTACTGCACAAGATTTCGATATTGAATTGTCGAATTCTAGGGATGGAATTACAATTGAGAATGGCAAAGCCATTTGGCACAACGAATGGACAGCTGCTGGCGCTCTTGTTACTTGGAACATGGTTCACTACGACGTTCAATTAATGGGTGGTGGTGTTCTTCACAAAGGGAACATTGCAGAGATGATGACCGGTGAGGGAAAAACATTGGTGGCAACACTTCCAGTATACTTAAATGCACTCGCAGGCAAGGGGGTTCACGTTGTAACGGTGAATAACTACTTGGCAAAACGTGATTCTGAGTGGATGGGACCTTTGTACCAATTCCACGGACTTTCAGTTGATTGTATTGATAAGCACCAACCCAATTCAGAAGGCAGAAAAAAAGCATACCTATCAGATGTGATTTTTGGAACGAACAATGAGTTCGGTTTTGATTACCT
>JABSPC010000067.1 GCA_013215515.1 Crocinitomicaceae bacterium | reverse complement strand
TTTGTTCCAGAAGATCATATTGTTGGTAAAGCTTCTATGGTATGGCTTTCTAGTGATCCTTATGGTGGCTTCCGGTGGGGTAGAATGTTCACAATGATCAAATGATCCCTGTACTTCCTACGGCCTATTTTGGCAGCGTTGCTTATTTTAAAGAAGTAGCGAAGCACGAAAAAGTATATATAGAAGCCAAGGAACATTTTCCGAAACAATCGTATAGAAATCGTTGCGACATCCTTGGAGCTGATGGAATTTTAACGCTGTCCATTCCGACTAAGAAACATTCTGGGTCTAAAACACCTACGGATGAAGTAATCCTATCAACAGATGAAAATTGGCAAAAACGCCATTGGAGGTCTATAATGACGGCGTATCAAAGTGCAGCATTCTTTGATTATTACAGCATTGAAGTTCATGAAATTATATTTTCTGAAGAGACCAATTTCCTAAAATTCAACATGGATATTGCACAGCGGATTTTACAATGGCTAGACATTTCTACTGAATTAATTTTAACCAAGGAATTTCAACCGGTCATCGAAAACGATCCTCGCTCTTTGTTAACGGATAAAAACCTCAACCAAGAACTCCTTCCCTCTCCTTATATTCAAGTATTTCCATCAGATGAAAGTTTTACAATGAATCTTTCTATTTTAGATGCAGTGATGTGTGAAGGACCTCTTGCACGAAATTTGATTAAGAGTCAGTAAATCCTTGTAAACACAATTAACATGATGATTAAAATTAGTTTATCTCTCCTATTTACTCTGTGTATACTGAGTGTTCAAGCTCAAGTAAAAGAAGGATCTGTTATCTTTTATAATGTTGAGAATTTATTCGACACCCTTGACACAGCGGATAAAAATGATGCTGAATTTCTACCAAGCGGAAAGAAGAAATGGGACGCAAAGAAGTACAACAAAAAAATTGCAAATATCAACAAGTATATTGCTCTTTTTGATCAACCAGTGCTCATTGGATTGTGTGAAATTGAGAACAAACAGGTCGTCCAAGATATTGTAAATTCTGGAGGCATGAAAGAAACACACGCCGTAGTTCATACTGAAAGCTTGGACATGAGAGGAATTGACAACGCAATTATTTACGATAGTACAATATTGACTCTTTTAGAAAATGGAGTTGTTCGTTTTGATTTACCAGAAGGTTCAAGACCAACTCGTGACATTGTTTGGGCGAAGTTCTGCAAAGACAAAGAAATCATATATGCAATGGTGAATCACTGGCCAAGTCGTTATGGTGGAGCTGAAAAAAGTGAACCGAAAAGATTAGTGGCTGCGAAGAATGCCACAGAATTTATTGATTCTATAATGAATGCTGATAAAAAAGCACAAATTATCTTCATGGGAGATTTAAATGACCATCCCGATAATGCAGCACCACAGTTGATAAGTGAATCATTAACCCCTATGATAACTGCCGAGTCTGGAGTACACAAAGGAACAAGTTCTTACAGAGGAGAATGGGGCATTTTAGACCATATTATGGTTTCTAAAAACATGTTTAAGAAAAAAGGCGTGTATACTGCAAAGGACTCCGGTAAAATTGCGGATAACGAATACCTATTGACCGAATACAAAGGAAACATTGTTCCCTTTAGAACATATGGCGGAGGAAAATATCTAGATGGTTATTCAGATCATTTACCGGTTCATATCACACTGAAATTTAAGTAAGGTCGTACCAAACAAACTTTTTAAGCGTTATCTGCTTAGCGATGAAACAGATTTTTACTTTCCTATTAGTTCTTTCCCAGTACTTCTGCTTTTCGCAGCAAACAAAGGATGTGGAATTAAACGGGACTCTACTCAACGATAAAAATGAAATTTTAAACAATGTCTCCGTTACGTTATGGGAAAATACGGATTCAATTCTATCTGTACTCAGCGATGCACAAGGGAAATTCGCGATTAAGACGAAGTTCAACTACGACAAGACGTACATGCTCACATTTGATTATAAATACCAGACGGAAACGGATATAATCATCTATCTACCATCAGATAGTATTATTGGTTCCAATTACACGCTTGACGTTCAGTTGGTGAAAAACATTACGGCAAATGCGGAAGAAAATGCAGCCATCTTCTTTGGGAAAAACAAAACTTCTGAAACCCAAGGATTTGACATCAACTACTTGAAGCTTCTTTTTGAGCAATCCCCCACTCTATGCTTAGACCTATATTATATGGGGAGTTCAATAGAAAAAAAGGACCATACCAAGGCGCGAATTAAGTTCCTCAAAAAGTATTTGGAGCAAAATAATATTCCAATGCATCTTATACGAATTACGGATGATAAAGTCAAAGTGCGTGCTTATGAAATAGATCAACGTTCTGCCTTTTGGATTTCCGTTATTTCGAAAAATGGCTGCAACTAAGCCCAAAAGTATTCTATCTTTGCGGCAATGAAAAAATCAATCTCAATTGTTGGCGGTGGCCCAGCAGCATTAATGACAGCAGCGTTTTTAGATTCTAGTAAATTTGATATTACAATCTATGAAAAGAACAAATCTGTTGGTCGAAAATTTCTTGTCGCTGGAGACGGAGGGTTTAACCTAACACATTCGGAATCAATCGAGGAAATGATTGAACGTTACACGCCCGTTGATTTTCTCAAAGACGCATTGACTGATTTTTCAAATGAAGACCTAGGGGTTTGGCTCAGAGAAATTGACATTCCAACTATTATAGGAAGTAGTAACAAGGTGTACCCTGAAGAAGGAATAAAGCCGATTGAAGTATTAAATGCTATTCTGAAGAAGCTGGAAGAAAATAATGTTACCATTAAATCCGAACATAATTGGACCGGTTGGAAAAAAGACGAATTGATTTTTAATGATTCTGTTAACGTCAAATCTGACTACACGATATTCGCCTTAGGTGGAGGAAGTTGGAAAGTGACAGGTTCAGATGGGGATTGGAGCGAGCAGTTCGATAAGAAAAAAATTGAAACTCTTCCGTTTCTCCCATCCAATTGTGCTTACGGCGTAGATTGGCCAAAAGGATTCATTGCCCGAAACGCGGGTAAACCATTGAAGAATATTTCTATGTCCTGTTTCGGTAATACTCAAAAAGGAGAAGTTGTAATAACTGAATTTGGGCTAGAGGGAAATGCTATTTACGCACTAAGTCCTCAGATTCAAGAAATACTCTCTAAGAAAGGAGATGCAACGGTTCTTATTGATTTAAAGCCTACGCTGGATATGGAAGTGTTACTCAACAAAATGTACAAAGCACGCGTTCCTAAAACGACAGATATTCTTCGAAAGTATGTGAAGTTAGGTCCATCCAAATTGGACTTACTAAAGCTAAATACGACACGCGACGAATTCATGGACATAAACTCTGTAGCGAAGAAGGTTAAGGCTTTACCGGTAACGCTAACATCTGCCGCATCATTGGACGAAGCTATATCGAGTACAGGTGGAATTGCTTTACCAGAATTGAGCGAGAATTACGAATTAAATAAACTACCGAACTCTTTTTGTATAGGAGAAATGAGCGATTGGAATGCTCCAACTGGAGGGTATTTACTTCAAGCATGTTTCAGTATGGGCGTTAAATTGGCGAAGCATTTGAATTCAAAATGAATGAACGCGTTGTTGACATAGTTGAAGAATACCTTGCAGCGAAAGTCAATGGTGAAGCTATTCCTGACAAGCAAGTAAGACAAAGAATAAAGCGGACAAGGGTTCCAGAAGATGAAATTGACACCATTTTCCTCAAAATGCTCGACGAATGGGACAGAGAACAACTCAATCAAATTGTCCTAAAAAAAGCAAAAAGAAAAGTATTTATAGGGGGGTTAGGTTCTCTGTGCATCTCCATCATAGTTATAGCCTCAATTCTATTCAGTTTCTTGCCGAATGGAATCTCTATTTTTACATACGGGTTAATGACCTATGGTTTCGTTACCGCGATTCAAGGCTATTCTCAGATTAAAAAATCTAAAATGGTAAAGAGCCGAAGGGAGATTAAATGGAGGGATTACGATAAATAACGCAGAAATTGAAACAGCTTATTGTTATCATTTTACTATTGAACTTCTCCTATTCTCAGGGGCAAGACATGGATTCATCAGAATGGCTTTTCATTTATTACATGCCATATGACAACAACCTTTCTTATTTAGGGGAAGATGTTTTGAGCATGATTAACAATGGAATAGACTCTGATAATGTAAATGCTGTTGTTCAAGCTGATTTAGCAGACACACTGGGAATGACAAGAACAATCATTACCAAAAAGGAATCCAGTCATATTTCAGAAGAGAATTCAGCATCAAAAAAAACGTATGATTCTTATCTGGATTGGGTTAAAACTAAATTTCACTTCGAAAAGTGTGTCATTGTATTTTTAGATCACGGTGGAGGACTAAATGAAACGGGGCTCGATGAACAGCCGAATGGTTTTATGAAGGTCACGGATATTAGAAAATCATTAAAGCGATTCAATAAATCAAGAGGAAAGAAAATTGACTTGGTCTTTTATCAGGTATGTAATAAAGCATCATTAGCACCCTTATATGAAATCTCAGATGTAACGAATTACACATTGGCATCTCAACTTCAATTAGGAGCACCAAACCGATATTATAGACATTTGTTTAAGACTATCGGAGCATCGGAAAACCTAGATGGAGCGAAAATCGCTAAGTTAATTGCAGAAAATGAAACGATTGACATGTTTCAGTACTACACCTGTATTGACAACAGTAAGTTTGATTCATTAAAAACCCACTTTGTCAACTATATCAAGGAAGTGGATAAAAGAAATAATTTACTATTCAATGAAGCACCTATTGCCATTGAATATTATGGAGAAGGCTATTGGGATCTCGAATCATTCATTCTAAATATTAATTCCACTCGAATCAAAGAAGTTGAACTCCAAACCAAGCTCGTTGATTTTATATCAAATGATTTCATTGTCTTTTTGAAGAAGAATCAGCACAATCCTCCTAAAATAGATTATTGTGGAATTTCAATTACCGCTCTCAGTAAAGCTAAGATCAAAATGCATCGGAAAATGAAGTTCTTCAGGTCATTTAAAATCCGAAAGCTAGACTTGAATTAGAATTCCTGGAAAAACAAAACCCCATTCCACGCAAATGAAATGGGGCTCAGACAGCTTTAGGTTTCTAGTTATAGCTTTAATTTCTCTGTAAATGTCTTTTGATTTGTATCTACTATAATAAAATAGACTCCGCTTGGAAAGCCTTTAATATCAATTTTATTGTTCAACTTTGAAATTGTACTTACAGCCATTACGCGGCCATCAGAAGCCAAAACGGATACGATACCGTTATCCAATCCATTGATTAAGAAATAATCTTTCGCTGGATTTGGATACAATTCAAATTGAGGCTCAATCATATCATCATCATCAATTGATGCCAATGAAGATGAACAGAAAGTCACTGTATTGAAATCAACTGTTTGCCATCCGTCATCAGTATCCAAATGAGTATTTGGCAATAAAGTTGCATCACAAACGTCTATGTTCCCGTCAATTACACCACCAAGTGCATTTTCACTGTCTCCAGCAATGTAATAATAACCACCATCTCCACTTACCGATCCTTCGTTATAAAAGTCCGCCCCAATGTTTACAGCACCACTATCGCAATAAATTGATCCTCCCAATAAGTTATCCAAGTTGGTTCCGATCTGCAATGAATCTAACACGTAAATTTCTCCTTGATTTTGAACTCCAGCATTGTTAAACACAACGTCATTGGCACTAAACGAATCGTAATTTTTAAATATTCCGTCATTTGAAACAATTGCTGACGACGCAGACATGTTATTATAAAACTCAGCATCAACAGTTATCGTTATAGTTCCACTGACACCCATACCAAGGTTGTTTTCAAATATTTCAGAATCATCGATAGTCAAATCTCCTGAAACGAAGAAATCTCCATCGTTTGAACTTATAGTTCCTGTTGATAAGAATGAAATGTAAGTATCCCCTGCCATAAACACACCACCATTTACAAGGTGTCCGTTATTGATTGTAACTGGAACTCCGTCACCAGAACTTGCGAAATTCACTTGAGATGAAAATCCGACAATAGTAATATTTGCATCGTTCACAGTAAGGTCGTTAGCCGGATTCATACTTGCCAACACACCTCCATTAATATCAATGTTAGCATTGTGAACCAATGGAATATCAACGATTACCGTACTGTTCATGCCTTTAATTACATCATCTGATGCCGAAGGAACAATCCCTCCGACCCAAGCTGATATGCTTGTCTAGTTGTTAGTTCCAGGATTCGATGTGATTTGATAAAAAGAAGTTAAACTGCGGGCAATAAAAAGTCCTGTTAAGAAATTTGAAGTTTTCATGTGAGTAGTATTTGTGACTTGAATTCAGCTTAGTAATACACTCAACAACGGATTGTTTTTTAAATAGGTTGGAAACGATTTTCCTCTATCGTAGGTAAAATATCTTTAAATTCAACGAAACTTTAGCGCATAAAAAAAGCTTGGACTCCCACCCAAGCTTTTCTTATAACATTTTCTAGTTTCTTGTCGGATAGTGTAATACTAAGTCCGTGCCAAGAAGGTTTAATTTTTCGTTAACGGTTCATCAAATATTGAATTAGTGAGCATTAACTACAACGCTAGTCAACCTTAACCTGATCTACTTCATCACCATCTGGAACCTTTCCACTTCCGAAATGGTAGGGCAAACGTTCTCGCCAAAGATGCTTTTTATCTGTAGATTCAAATTCTCGATAAACATAGTAGATGAAATTCTCATGTACTATAATTTTTTCTACATAGCGATGCGCCAACTTAACTTGTTCTTTAATCTCACCTGTTTTGGTATCAACCCACCCCAAGTACGAATAACCAGCTCGATCAAACAAGGCATAAATTTCTCCTGTAACACGATCCTGCATTAAGTTTTTTTCCCACCCCGTTGACTTTGGGTTGTAATGATGGTAAATACCGACACTATCCACAGCGTCACCATCTGCGTCGAATGTAAACAGTTTGTCCTTGTAGTAGTCGAATACGAATAAGCTATCATTACGATGAAACATTGGAGCATATAATTCTTTATAGTAAAGAGATTGCGTAAAATAATTTGCTCCAACCCAAATTTCGGCATCAACCCCAGTTTCCAATTCCTTGTTCTTAGCCCAAAGCTTTGCTCTTATATCTACCCATTTATACTCTGAACGGTACAGTTCCATCATAAATTCATCTTCAATTTCCATGATTTTCTTGTAAACTGAATCACGTTGGTCAAATACGAAATACTCAAATGCAGGGTAATCAGGATTGAAATTAGAGAAATACATTCTCGTTTTATTCGTATCAACGATTGGTGCCAAGTAGGTTAAATAGTATTGCTTATCTAAAGTAGATATTCCAATCGTCTCATCCGTGGCATGAATTCCGTAAATGGCATCTTTACAGACCACATGTGAGTTTCCTCTATAATCTCTTATGATTTCTTCGGCTAGGTCCGGAACTTGAAACTTACTCTTGATCTTAAGCCCATCAAACAACACAAGCTCACTACCCTTTCTCAACTGTTTGGAATATGCCAACATCAGAATGTCTCCGTTGTTTTGAATTTCAAAATCTTGAATGTGCAACTTGGGGTTTATGTAAACAATTTTCGGAACTCCCGGAGCAGGAATAATTATATCTCCCAATTGCTGCGTTTTGATATACTTCATTTTAAACATATAGTTCAAAGTATCTTTTCTAAACTTATGAGAAATTCGCTTGAATACTTCTGAAGATTCAAATTGAGTATGATTCAATTTATATTTGACTCCATTACCAGGGTATGCTTTAAATGAAAACACGCCTTTTGAGTTTGAAGTCTTGTAGAATGATTTACTTCCAATCACTATCGTAGCTGCTACTCTTTGAACAGTTTCATCCTCTGTAGCACTTCTTATTTCAACAATAACAACTACAGAGTCTTGTCCAAAGCTGATCGATGAACAAATAATCGGAAAAAATACTAGTAAGGCTTTTATCATAAAATTAAGATGCACGGAAGATAAAGAATTCATAATTATTAATTATTAATTCTTAATTCAAAATTCTATCTTGAATCAAAGGCTGAATTCAAGTCACAAATGCAACTTCTGAGTTAAACAATAATTTTTCCATTACTAATATAGGGGTTTCATATTTATATCTCTTTCTGGGTCTATTGTTTAACTTGTTTTCTATTTCGGTAATTCTTTGATCGGTT
>JABSPC010000669.1 GCA_013215515.1 Crocinitomicaceae bacterium | reverse complement strand
ATGGCAATGGATGTTCAAGTTCAGCGAACGACAATGTTGAAGTCTTTGCATTGCCAACAGTAACATTCACAGCATCTGCTGATCTATGTATTGATGCAGGAGTTCAAGCTGGTCTTGGAGGCGCTACTCCAGCAGGAGGTGTTTACTCAGGAACAGGAGTTGCGGATGATGGAAACGGAACGACGTATTCATTTGATCCAGCAGCAGCTGGAGTCGGAGTTCATACCATTGCTTACAATTATACAGATGGCAATGGATGTTCAAGTTCAGCGAACGACAATGTTGAAGTCTTCGCATTGCCAGTTATTGCAACCGTTCAAACTCCGATAACAGGATGTGACTCCGATGATGGAATCATTACAGTTTCAGGAGGTGGAGCAACTGGAACGGTTGATTGGACGGGACCTTCTTCAGGAACTTCAGGCTCAGTTACATTACCATTTAATATTACACCTCTAGCACCAGGAACATATGATGTTACGTTCACCGATGGGACAACAGGATGTGTTTCTATTATATCTCAAGAGACATTTATAAATCCAGGTGCGCCAGTTGTAAGTCCTCTTGCGGATTATACAGCATGTAATATTGACTTTACTTTGTTGAATTCAAATATTACTGGAACATTAACTGGAGGTCAAGCATATTACACCGCGACAGGTGGACCAGCAGGAGTAGGAGTGTTAATTCCAGATGGGACTGTATATTCAGCACCTACGAACATTACCGTATATGCATTTGATGAAAATGGAGCTTGTGCTTCAGAGCAATTCTTTACGATAACTATTAACGCTCTTCCAACAATATCTGGGAATACACCAATTTGTGTTAACGGAACATTTCAATTGACAGGATCAGGTACACCAGACGGAACAACTCCTTGGGCTTCTTCAAATCTTGCTGTTGCGACAGTAGACAATACTGGCTTAGTAACTGGAATTGCAGCTGGAACAGCAACAATAACTTATTTGGATGCAAATGGATGTCAAATAACGGAATTGGTAACTGTTAATGGACTTCCAACGATTAGTGGAAACGCTCCTATTTGTGCAACTTCGACTTTACAATTAACGGGATCTGGAGTGCCAGACGGAACAACACCTTGGACTTCTTCAAATACTGGAGTTGCAACGGTAGACAATACAGGACTGGTTACAGCAGTTGCTGGTGGATCAACAACTATAACATACCTTGATGTAAATGGATGTCAAATAACGGATGTTATTGTAGTAAATGACTTGCCTACAATCTCAGGGAATGCAGCAATTTGTATCGTTGCTCCGCTTCAATTAACTGGATCAGGGACTGCAAATGGAACAACGCCTTGGACGTCTTCAAATCTTGCTGTTGCGACAGTAGACAATACTGGACTTGTGACTGGAGTATCGGGAGGAACAACTACTATAACGTATACGGATATTAATGGTTGTCAGGTTACAGAACTCATTACTGTGAACGCGACGCCAATTATTGATCCAATAAATGCTGTTGTGGTTTGTGATTCATATACTTTACTAGGAATTACCGGTACTGATTTAACTACAGCTGTTTCTTATTGGGACGCAACGGGAGGAACGGGAACTCAATTTGCCGCCGGAAATGTCATTACAGGTTCTATGCAGCTCTTTATATATGATTCTAATGGAGCGTGCTCTGCGGAAGAAAACTTTACAATTACCGTGAACATCACCCCAGTATTGGATCTTATACTTGATACGATTGTTTGTGACAGTTATACGTTTCCAACGATTACAGGAACTGATTTGACAGGAAATGGAGCTTATTACGATGATCCGCAATTGAATGGTGGAGCCTTGACTACTGGACCTATTACGTCAACTCAGACGGTTTGGATATACGATATCATTGGAGCATGTTCAGATGAAACAAGTTATTTAGTTACGATAACTGCATCACCAACAGGAACAATTTCCGGAGGAGGAATTTATTGCCAAGGCGATATCGTTAATGACGTGGTTGTAGATCTTACTGGAACATCAGGTTGGACAATTAACTACACGTTTGATGGAAATGCTCAAGTGGCAACGGGTTCTGTTAGCCCTATAGTCTTAGGAAACGCTCCTGGAACATATGTCTTAGTCGATTTGACTGATGCAATTTGCTTGAACTCAATAACGGGATTAGAAACAATTACGATTAACCCAATTCCAGCAGCTCCTTTTGCTGGAACTGATGCAGAATATTGTTCAACTGCTACATTAGCAGCAATGACGGCTTCAGGAAATGGAGGGACCTTTAATTGGTACGATGACCCAGGGTTAATTGCACCTATTGGAAGTGGAGACAGCTTTACACCTCCAAATATTGACGGTGTAAATACATTTTATGTAACTGAAACAATCAGCGGATGTGAAGGCCCTTCAAGTATGGTTCAAATAACTGTGGCTGACTGTGAAGTATTAATTCCTTCAGCGTTTACTCCTAATGGAGATAATGCTCACAATACTTGGGAATTGCCAAATCTAGACAGTGCATATCCAAATAACATAGTTCGCATCTATAATAGATGGGGTAATATTCTATTCGAATCGACCGCTGGAGATTACAATTCTAATGAATGGGATGGAACATTTAAAGGTGAGTTAATGCCAGTGTCTTCATACTATTACATCATTGAATTAAATGACGATGAGGATGAAACGCTTACGGGTACTGTGACAATAATATTAGACTAAACAAAGAGACCATGAGAAAGTTATTATTAACGCTGGCAATAGCATCAACGTCTATTGAATTTGGGCAACAACTTCCCCAATACAGTCAATACAACAGAAATCAATTCATGATCAATCCTGGTGCCGCTGGGATATATGATTTCATGGATTTCACTATTGGAGGTAGATACCAGTGGGCAGGTTTTGATAATTCACCCGTTACCGCTTATGCGTATGGATCTACTGTACTCAATAATAGCAAGCAGAAATACAATCCATCGGTAAGAACGAGTCGTGGACCTTTTAAAAATCCGGAAGTAAATACTGGAAGATTAAAACACGCAATTGGTGGACAAATTGTTGCTGACCAATATGGAGCATTTAGAAAAATATCCTTTGCTGGAACATATGCGATTCATCTACCTGTAAGTAAAAAGCATAATTTATCTTTTGGAACTAAATTGGGAATATCGAACAGTAGTTTCTTGAAAGATAGAGCAACAGTTCTTTCAAATATGCCAGGGTTTTCAGGAACTTTTGAAAATGATCAAACATACAACGATTTTGTTGCCGACCAAGGGAGTATGAATTTTCTTGACATCGGAGCTGGATTGTATTTCTATTCAAAAGACTTGTTTGTTGGTATTTCAGCGGACAATTTAACGAAGGATTTGGTTGGATTTGGTTCTGGATCGGCAAATTTTGATCCTAGAATGCACTTCAACTTTACGGCTGGATATAAATTCCCATTGAATGATAATTTAACTTTAATGCCAAGTGTATTAACTAAGGTTGTTCCAAATGCACCTGTTTCAGTAGAAGGGACGGTACAGCTTGAGTATAAAGAGTGGTTATGGGTTGGTGCTTCTTACAGACATAAAGATGCAGCAGTTATAATGCTTGGAGGAAGTCTAAGTGAGAAGTTTAAATTCGGGTATTCATTCGATTTATCTCTGACGAAATTTAACAAGTACACTTCCGGAGGACATGAGATTGTTTTAGGAATTATGATCGGTAGATAAATAATTGACGATAACTTTTAGAAAATGAAAAAATCAATAGTACTTAGTGTAATTATGGTAGCCGTGTCCATGGCTTCAAATGCACAGTTTTGGGATTTCTCAACACCAACTCAATTGAAAGGAACAGTTAATGCAGAAACTTCTGAAGAGGGGATTCCGATCTTTTCAAATGACAGTTCAATGCTTTATTTTGTCAGAACTTTTGACGAAAAAAATACAGGTGATGAATTTGATCAAGATATTTGGGCAAGTATTAGACAAGATGGCGGTGGATATTCGGAAAGCACTCGAATAAGTGGATTAAATAATAAATTCAATAATGCAGTTGTTGGAATGAGCAGCGATGGGACTTCTTTATTTCTATTGAACGCTTATGATGGAAAGAAAGATCAAAAGAAAGGAATTGCTGTTTCAAAAAAGAAAAACAACAGTTGGTCAACTCCAGAACCGATAGATATTCCTGGATTGTATATTGATGGTGATTTTTACGGTTTTCACGTAAACGAAAAAGAAGATGTAATTCTGATTTCATATATGGGAGAGAATTCTTTGGGAAAGGAGGATTTGTACATCTGTACCAAGTCAGGAGGTACATGGTCGGAACCACTTCATATGGGTGACGATATTAACTCAACAGGATTTGAGATTTCACCATTCTTATCGAAAGATCAAGATACATTGTTTTTCTCAAGTGATGGGTTCGGCGGTGCAGGTGATGCAGATATTTTTTATTCTGTAAAACAAGGAAGTTGGACAGACTGGTCTAAACCAGTGAACCTAGGGAATGAGATTAATTCACCAAAATTCGATGCTCACTTTAGCTATTCGGGTAAGTATGCGTACTGGTCGAGTAACCGTGATCGTGAATTGAGTGATATTTATATGATTGAAATTTTCACGCCACCACCATTAAAAATTGGATGTTCTGCTGTAGCTGCTTCAACTAATAAAGGAGCTGATGGCTCTATAGATTTGACGATTGAAAGTGGTGCTGCACCATATACTTTCGAATGGTCGAATGGTGCGAGTACAGAAGATATTTTGGCATTGTCAAAGGGTAAATATACCGTAACTGTTACAGATGCAGTAGGACACGTTAATGCAACTACTTGTTACGTTGATGAGCCAACTATACCTGTTTTGGCTTACGAAAATTATAAGTTCAAACACAATTTTGGATACAACAAAAGCAAGTTGTCTGTATCGAAAGGAGATCTTAAAAAATTCGTTAATGCCGTTGAGAAAGATTTTGAAGAAGGTCGAGCAAGCGTTACAATTAAAATTGTTTCATCTGCATCTCAAGTTCCAACCAAAACATTCGGAACGAACGAGGAGTTAGCGAAAGTACGGGCTGAGAATATCAAGAAAGTTTTGATGAAATACTTCAAAAATAAATATGCTGATAAAGTTACAGTTGTTATAGAAAAAGCAATTGTTGATGGTCCTTCTTACGTAGATGATTCTGTAAATAAAAGCAAGTACGTTCCTTTCCAATTCGTAGAGTTGGTAACGGAATAAAAGAAAATTCAGGCACAAAAAAAATGCGTCTCGGTTTAACCGAGACGCATTTTTTTTGACTAAGATTAATCAAACTTAATAGCCTTAACAGGATTAATTCTTGTAATAACGATGCTTGGTCCAATCAACGCTAATAAACAAACAGTTAACGTTGCTACATTCAAGATTAGCCAATGCCAAAAGTTGAGTTCAATAGGAACTTGACTTAGGTAATAGACTTCAGGGTTCAAAGACAGGATTCCAAACTGACTTTGTACAAAACAGATCCCAAGTCCAATTACATTTCCAATAAGCATTCCGCGACCAATCAAAAAGCCCGCTTGAATTAAGAAGATCTTTCTGATTTTCCAATTTGTAGCTCCCATTGCCTTCATCATTCCAATGAAATTTGACCGAATGAGAATTAGGACCAATAATGCAGATCCCATATTGATAATCCCAATTAGAATCATCAATGACAAGATGATAATCACATTGATATCTAAGAAGCCAAGCCAAACGAATATATCCCTTTCATTGTCTTTAATACTAGTGACTTTCAGCATTTCATTGTAAGGAGTGGGTATGAACTCAACCTTTTTCTTGATGCTTTTGGCAATTACCGATAAATCATCCCAATTATCTACGTTTATTTCAAAACCGCCAACATAATTATGTAAACTCCCTTTACCGGCGATCATCTCAAACGTGACCGTTTTTTTCGATGCTTTTAATGAGAACTTGGATCCCGTTTGATTCAAATAAGTTCGTTTGAGATCGCCATTTTCATCTATCTCAAAATCACACGCGGAATAAGGGTCACCTTGAATAGTTATTTTAATATATGCCGTATCAGGAAGAGATGAATCTTCTACTGGTGCGTTCAGTCCACTCCAGTCGTCGGTTCCAATTATTCTAATCGTGGTGTCTTTATATGGGCAAATAATTAGTAAGGTAGTTCTAGAAAACCCAGATTCGCCCCAGTTTAATCGATAACGACCATTTCCTCCGGTGATATTGGCGTAAAGTGAGATATACCCAGGTTGATTTAAAGTATCCACTAATTCAGGTGTTATTTGAATGCCCCAGGCGTTTAATTCTTGAACATACTTAAGGTCGGTCATCACCATTTTTTTATCCAGTTCTTCGAGCCCCGTCTCATAAATTCCAGAAACGACAAACTGACTTTGAACCGGAACACTTCGGACGAAAAATGCATTGATAGTATCCCCAACCGTGAAGCTCAGGTTGTCGCTCAGATTTTTAGAAATTAAAACTCTATTTGATACTGAATCTCCAAAAACAGGGATTTTACCTTCTATCAAACTTTCCTTAAAAAAGGACCAATCGTAATCATCATTGACTCCTTTAAGAACAGTTCCATAGACATTTTGTTGAATTTCACTCGTGTCTTTTCCGTTTGGAAGTTTGTATTTTATTTCGTTTTTATTGGATTGAAATAGAACCGGTTTATAGCCTACTGGAAATATTGATTTTACTCCCTTAAGACTTTTGATACTCTCGATAAACGGTTGATCTTTGCGAATAGGTTCACTTTCGTAGATACTTCCTTCGCTTGCGGCCATGATAAAAATGTGTGAACCAAACCCGCTCACTTTTTGGCGCACTTCTTGTTGAAACCCAGTAACAACAGCAATAGTGATTAAGTTGACAATAACCGCTAGTGCTATACTTATAATCGAGATCCGTACGATAGGTTTGGAAACTTTCTTACCTTGTACGACACTCTTTAGGGTTTTCTTAGATATGAAATATTCGTACGACAAATTTAATCTTGGTTTTTGGCTAAATTACACAAAGGATTTGTGCTTGAAAAGTATTTTGATCCTTTTGATATTTTCTTGTGAAAGTGCTGAAGCAACAGTTCCAAGTGTTGATCCTCCGTCAAAAAAGATATATAGAGAGCCTACAATTACCGCAGCATCCTATCCGAAAACCTATATGCCTTTGTTGGAAGGGAAAAGGGTGGGGGTAGTTGGAAACCAGACATCCATGGTAGATGAAACACATTTAGTTGATACACTTATCGGAAGTGGAATTAACGTTGTTCGTGTATTCTCACCAGAGCATGGGTTTAGAGGCGATGCGGATGCTGGAGAACATGTCGGGAATCAGAAAGATGAAAAGACTGGACTGCCTATTATATCACTTTACGGAAAAAATAAAAAGCCATATAAGAGTCAACTAAAAGGGTTAGACATTGTTGTTTTTGATATTCAAGATGTCGGAGTTCGCTTCTATACGTACATTTCTACATTGCATTATGTCATGGAGGCGTGTGCCGAAAACAATATTCCTTTGATGATATTAGACCGTCCCAATCCAAATGGTCATTATGTTGATGGTCCAGTATTGGACACAAATTACCGCTCTTTTGTCGGAATGCATCCCGTTCCAATTGTACACGGAATGACAATTGGGGAATATGGTAAAATGATTAACGGAGAAGGCTGGCTTAAAGGTGGCGTTCAATGTGATTTGACAGTAATTAACTGTAGCAAATTATACAACCATTATTACCGTTGGTGGGTTAAGATTCCACCATCACCGAATTTGAGATCGCAATTGTCTATAAGCGTTTACCCAAGTTTATGCTTGTTGGAAGCAACAGATGTTACGGTTGGACGAGGAACAGATGGTCCCTTTGAGCGAT
>JABSPC010000668.1 GCA_013215515.1 Crocinitomicaceae bacterium | reverse complement strand
TTTTTAAAGGTATTGAAGTGTTTATGGGTCAATGCAATAATCGCAGACATCAAGGCATTGGAAGAATCGCTCCCAATATCAAATATAAAATGGCTGCTTAGTATGAAAATTAATAACTTAACAAGCTAGAGAAATGGTCCGACAGATGGGGAGTACTATAAAACGCACAACCTTAGTATTAATTGAATCTAAATTACGGATTTACTTAATTTGAATTATCCCCCAAGCCATGCAGATTATATTGTAATTACGGAATTAGAGTAGCTATATCTGGATCTCAAGCACTGCCAGTTTCGACTTTATATGATTACAGGACCGTTCGAACAATCTAATTATCGAACATTCGAACAATCGAAAATTTGATCAATCAAATTTTTTCAAGTTCACAATCTCATATTCAACCTCCTTCGTGAAATCAATCTTCAATGAATCTTGTTCTTCTGTTTGAATAAATGGAAACCCCGAAATCATCTGTTCTTCTTTTGATTTATCCTTTGATTTCCAGTACTTCTTAATTATTTTTTGATCCGCTTTTCGAATCGCCACAAGAATGGATAGGGCAGACTCTTCGTAAATCAATAATTCATTGTCTAACTTTTTAAGTACAGGCATAGTTTGATTTAATTATAGTCCGTGTGTAAGTTCTCCAACTGGTGTTTCGTAATTTTCATCAAAGAATTCAAAGTAGACTTTATCTCCAATACGATCAATGACACCCGTAGATTCAATAATGTCGATAAAAGATTCATAGCAATACAAAGCCTCCTTTAACTTATCCCTTTCATCCTGAGTTAAATTGACAACGCAATCAATGTGTTTTTCTTTCGAAGATTGAACGTTAGCATTCCCTCCTTTTTCTGGACTATCCGTAACAGGGCTTAAAGTAAAGAATGCCAATCGCTTCAAAAATGAATACTTCGCTTGTTCTCTAAGCTCACAAAAGAGTCTTTTTACTATTGCGTGACAGGCCAAGTGATCGTGGTGCATGCTAACCCCGTGAATCGGGTAAGTAACAATAACATCCGGCTTTATTTCGTCGATGTGCTTCTTGATTACATGCTCGATATCTCGCGGATCTGTATGTGCCATTCCTCCATCTTCGAAATCGTAAACATGCATGGAACTCAGTCCAATAACTTTTTCAACCGCTTGCATTTCTTTAAAACGAACTTCACCCATTTCCTCAACCGAAAGCTTGTGCTTGAACCTCCTTTTTGTTGCTCCACCTTTAGTGAAAGTCAACAAATGTGCTTCTTCGTTGTTCTGAATTTGTCTGTAAATAACAGGAGCAGGACCGAAAGATTCATCATCCGGATGGGGGAATATGTAGAGCGTTTTCATTGAAATCAAACTAATTTTCTCCAAATATACAAAACCCATCTAGGCCGCCACCTCTTTCTATTTTTGCACTTGGAAAAAGAGAACGGCTCCATTATTATCTGAAGTAAGAAATGCTCCTTTCTTTTTTAAAGCATCGTGGAACAGATCAGGCCTGTTCTCAGTACGTGATTCCGCTAGCTAAAATAATGTAGTCGTGAATTCCGAAAAAAGATTAGATGTCAGTTTAGCTTTTGATTTTTATACTTTTAGCCTGAAATTATTATACTGTGGAATTCATAGAATTTGGATATATAGGCTTGTTTCTCGCTACCTTTTTTGCAGCTACAATAGTTCCGTTTCCTTCAGAAGTAACTGTGATCGGGGCGTATAGTGCTGGGATGTCGGTGGCGCCAGTATTAATAATAGCAACGTTGGGAAATTTACTTGGTGGACTAACCAATTACTTTATAGGTTATTATAGTCACTCCGACTATATTATTAAACGATTCAAACTCAATGAGAAAAGGATAGACAAATGGGAAATACGTTTTGGAAAGTGGGGGGCTTACCTTGGGTTGATTTCATGGGTTCCTATTGTAGGTGATCCTATGGTAGCCGTACTTGGTTTTTTTAGAGTTAAGTTCATTTCATTGGCTATCATGATGCTGATTGGCAAATTCGCTCGTTATTTAGTGCTCACTTGGATTTATTTTAATGTCACGTAAGGCCTATTTAGTCAGGGAAACAGAGTGTTAATGACATAGCTTATTAGGCGAGCAGTCTATTAAGTCATCTAAAAAGAGTATTTTTAAGGGAAGCTAAAACTATATAACTGTTATCATCGTATTTGGTACGATTTACTTCGTGATACTTGACTGCCTTCTTGCAGTTGCATTCAATGTGCCAGATTGGTGTTATTAATTACTCTGAACTTATGAAAAAGAAAGCTCTAAACCTTTTCTTTGCCCTAGTTGCGCTTGGACTAAATTCTTTTGCCCAAGACTACAAATCGCAAATTCAAAATTATCTCAGCGATCACAGCAAAGACTTAGGAATTACTAGATCCGATGCCACAAACTGGAAGATCTACAATCAACATGAAGACAAAAGCTCCAATCTTAGCTATGTCTATTTATTACAAACACATAACGACATTGAAGTTTTCAATGCTATAGCTAATTTTGCAATTAGCGAAAATGGAATTGTCCTTGGTGGGAA
This sequence comes from Crocinitomicaceae bacterium, assembly GCA_013215515.1. Classification (GTDB taxonomy): domain Bacteria; phylum Bacteroidota; class Bacteroidia; order Flavobacteriales_D; family Crocinitomicaceae; genus UBA4466. The sequence continues at coordinate 4,175 of JABSPC010000668.1, read as the reverse complement.
TAGACTGATTAATGATGTTGCGGGAAAGATTAATACTTCAAAATATAGTATTAATCAAGTTGAAGCAATTTCAGCTGCTTGTAAAGCACTGGGTATTGAACAAACGTCTTTTGCCAAATTGATAAATACTGAAAACGGTGTTTCTCTCTATGAAAAGGGATCAATGTCACAAGAAGACATACCCGTTAAATTAGTATACGTTCCAGACGGAGACGTTATTAAACTCGCATGGGATTTAAGTATTTACGAACTTTCTGGTGAACACTGGTGGAGTATTCGAATAGATGCTACGACAGGAAAAGAAATTAATAAAGGAGATTGGGTAGTCTCATGTGATTTCGATAGTGATGGTTATGCCCAAAACTCTTATACACCTGGACCGCACTTTGTAGCGAGCATTCCAGCTGGAAGTCCTGTAGCGGCACCAGCGCCACCTCCCGGGACTGATGAGTACCGCGTTTATGCAATCCCAACGGAGAGCCCAAACCACGGACCAAGAACTTTAGTAGTTGGACCTTCTGATGCAACAGCTTCTCCTTGGGGATGGCATGATATCAGTGGGGCAGCTGGAAATGAATATACTGTTACAAGAGGGAATAATGTTCGTGCATACGAAGATGAAAACGCAAATAATGGAACGGGTTATTGGCCAGACGCTGGGGCTTCTTTAAGTTTCGATTATCCGCTAAATCAAAATCAAGCAGCGAATTTATATTGGGATGCGTCAATTACAAACTTGTTCTATATGAACAATATAATGCACGACGTTTGGTACCATTATGGTTTCGATGAAGCGAGTGGGAACTTTCAGGCAAATTCGTACGCGAATGGTGGATTAAGTTCAGATGAAGTTTACGCAGATGCACAAGATGGTTCTGGAACAAATAATGCCAACTTCGCAACTCCTGTAGATGGCCAAAACCCTAGAATGCAAATGTATTTATGGGATGCGCCAGCAGATTTGTTAACGATTAATACTGCAGGACCACTCGCAGGTGCCTATATGGCATTGCCGGCACAATTCGGTGGACCGGTTCCAATTATTCCTTTAACAACAAACATAATTATTTATGATGACAATGCAGGAATTGAAGATTATGACGCTTGTGAACCTGCTGTTAATGGAGGTGCATTATCTGGAAATATCTGTATAATCAGAAGAGGTGATTGCCTTTTCGTTGATAAGGTTCAGAATGCTCAAAATGCTGGAGCTGCAGCAGTAATAATGGTAAACAATGTTGTTGGAGCACCACCAATCACTATGGGAGGTACGCAACCTTCAATTACTATTCCTGCGATTATGGTAAGTTATGCTGATGGTGAAGCAATGATTGCTGCTATTGAAGCTGGAACTTTAAACGGTACTATCGTAGATGCGCAAGCTTGGGCGTTGGATGGAGACTTGGACAATGGTATTATCTCTCATGAATATGGACACGGAATCTCTACACGTTTAACGGGTGGTGCAGGTAACTCTGGCTGTTTAAACAACTCAGAACAAATGGGTGAGGGATGGTCAGATTGGTTCGGTTTGATGCTTACTATTGAGCCGGGAGATTTAGCTACTGATAATAGAGGTATAGGAACATTTGTAACAGGTGAAACTCCAAGTGGGTTCGGTATTCGTCCGGTTCCTTACAACACAGATATTGCTGTAAACAATTTTACATATGATGCTACTAATTGGGACGGTACTGGATTCCCAACTAATATTTCCGAGCCTCACGGTATTGGATTTGTTTGGTGTACGATGCTTTGGGATCTATCTTGGGCATTAATCGACGCATATGGTTACGATACAGATTTATACAATGGAACAGGAGGGAACAACATCGCAATGGAACTTGTAATTCAAGGATTGAAATTACAACCATGTGGTCCTGGTTTCGTTGATGGTCGTGATGCAATTTTACAAGCTGATATGTTATTGAATGGTGGAGCGAACCAATGTCTTATTTGGAATGTGTTTGCAAATAGAGGTTTAGGTGACTCAGCAAGTCAAGGAAGTGCTAACAGTAGAACAGATCAAACTGAAGCATTCGATATGCCTGCAGGAATGGTTAACGTAACTGGTTCAGCAAGTGTAAATGCATGTACTAATTATACATGGTCTGCAAATGGAACAACGTATACTTCGTCAGGTTCGTTCAGCCATGTATTATTGAGTTCAACGGGTTGTGATTCTACAGCTACTTTGAACTTGACGATTCAGCCAGCTACTACAAGTACTTTAGTTGAAACGAGCTGTAACGATTACACATGGGCAGCAAATGGTCAAACTTACTCTGTGGATGGAATCTACAACGTGACTTTGGTTAACGGTGCTGGATGTGATTCAATCGCAACTTTGGACTTGACAATTGTTAATTCTTCTTCAAGTACGGCTAACGTTACACAATGTGATACTTATACTTGGGCTGCGAATGGAAATACATACACTTCTTCTGGAATGTTTTCAGTGAGTTTATTGAATTCATTCGGATGTGATTCTACAGCATATTTAGATTTAACGATTACACAATCTAACGCAAGTACAGATGTAGCTTCAAATTGTATTAATTATACTTGGCCAACAAATGGTCAAACGTACAGTTCAACTGGAATGTACAATACAACTTTGGTTAACTCACAAGGATGTGATTCAATTGTAACATTAGATCTTACAATTAACAATCCTTATAATCAAGTTCAAAACGTTGGTTCATGTGTTGATTATACTTGGCCTGCAAATGGTGTAACTTATAATTCAACTGGATCTGCTGTTGCTAATTTAACATCAGTATCAGGATGTGATTCGGTAATAACATTGAACTTAACTATTTCTGCTACTTCATCGAGTGAGGATTTAGTAACGAGTTGTGGAAGTTATGTATGGCCAACGAATGGTTCAACGTACTCTACTACTGGTATGTATAGCGTTACACTAGTAGGAGGATCTGGATGTGATTCAATCATTACTTTAAATCTTACCGTAGCTGTTCCAACAGTAAGTTCAACTAATGTTTCAATTTGTGAAACATACACTTGGGCTGCAAACGGTACAACATATACCACTTCTGGAATTTACAATACAGTTCTTGTAAACAGTATGGGGTGTGATAGTACTGCAACTTTAGATTTAACTATTTTTGCAGACACACCAACGAATACAAACAATGTTGTAGAATGTGATTCATATACTTGGGCAGCAAATGGAATTACTTACACTGGTAGTGGTTTGTTCTCTCAATCGTATCAAAACGTTAATGGGTGTGATTCAATTGTTGAATTGAACTTAACTATTAATCAAACGTCTAGTTCGCAAGAAAACACTACAATGTGTAATAGCTACACTTGGGGAGCGAATGGAATGACATATACTACAGGTGGTCAATACCAAACGATTCTTACGAATGCAGGAGGATGTGATTCTACTGTATTACTTACGCTTATCATTAATAGCGCAGATGCTTCAATTAGTTCAGTTGATGACGTTACTTTGACTGCTGACTTGGCAGGGGCAACATCTTATGCTTGGGTTGATTGTAATGACAATTACAGCTTAATTGCTGGTGAAACGAACCAAACGTTTACAGCAACTGTTAATGGAGATTATGCAGTAATCGTTACAGAGGGTGGTTGTTCAGATACTTCGGCTTGCAGGAGCATAATTGCTGTAGGTATTGTTGAAAATAACTTTGGAACGGATATTAATGTGTATCCAAACCCAACGAGTCAAAATGTTACAATTGATTTAGGTGCTGAATATTCGAATATAGAAATTCGAGTTACAAATGCACTTGGACAAATTATTGATGTAAAACAAATAGCATCTTCAAGTAATATTGACTTAACTCTTAAAGGAGCACGTGGAACTTATATTCTGGAAATAACAGCAGATAATGGAGTTACAGCTAGAGTGAGGGTCGTAAAAAATTAAAGACTTGTATTAAAGTGAAAAACCCGTCTTAGGCATTGCTTAGGATGGGTTTTTTTATTACACGTGGGCTTCCAATAATCGGTTAATTGTATTCTGGTTATCTCGCTATAGTCAACTACCTTAGTGGAGCTATACTTTATTAAATTAAACTTATGAAATCAATTAAATTGCTCTTGTCAATCGTTGCTACAACGATGATTGGGGCTTTATCTTATTCTCAGTGTAATCCTGGTGAAGGAGAAGTAACAATCGAAGT
>JABSPC010000667.1 GCA_013215515.1 Crocinitomicaceae bacterium | reverse complement strand
ATTTGATGAAAATATTCTTAAGAAATCGTGTAAATAAACCAAAAAGGTGTTATATTTGTTCGTTGAATTAGAGCTTAGTATGTTTAATTGTGGTGTTTCTTGCCAAGATTAGGACACTGTTCACACGGAAAGCATAATATGAAGAATATTTTATTTGTACTGGTAGCCTGTCTATTGAGTGTTTCAGCAATGGCCGCTCTTTCTGTAGATGGAACATATCAGGGAAAGAATTTGTACGTACAAAACCCGATGGATGATGAAGGTTTTGGTTATTGTGCAACAAAGGTAACTGTCAATGGAGACATTATGCCTGGTGGAACAAGTATGGGAGCGTTTGAAATCGACTTCTCTATGTTTAACATTGAAATTGGGGAACCGGTTTTTATTGTGATTGAACATAATGATGGTTGTAAACCCAAAATATTAAACCCAGAAGTTCTTTTACCTCGGTCAACGTTTGACGTTAAAGAGATGAATGTTTCTGATGACGGTAGGTTTGCTTGGAAAACAACTGGAGAGCAAGGAAAGCTTCCATTCGTTATTGAACAATACAGATGGAACAAATGGGTTGCTGTCGGTGAAGTAGAAGGAAAAGGTTCAGGGGGTGAGAACGCTTACGTATTTCAAGTTTCTCCTCATTCAGGAGAAAACACCGTTAGAATTGTTCAAACTGATCATTCAGGAACTAAACGTCCATCGGATGAAAAGAAATTTATTTCAAGCTCACCTGTTGTGATTAAGACTCCTGCGAAAGTGAAGAACGAAATCAAGTTTTTGGCAAATTCAAGTGCTATCGAAACGAGATATGAAATTTACGATGCATACGGTAATATTGTTAAGAAAGGTGTTGGTTCTTCAGTGAACTGTTCAAACCTTCTTAGAGGTGTTTATTACATCAACTTTGACAATGTAAACGAGAAGTTCATTAAGAACTAACCATGATATAAACGAATTTATAAACCCTTCTTGGTTCATCCAAGAAGGGTTTTTTTTATGCTATGATAAAACGAATCGAACATCTAGGAATTGCCGTTGATAGCATAGAAACTGCTTTGCCAGTATTTGAAGCTTTGCTAGGTTCAAAGGTCTACAAAGAGGAAATTGTTGAATCTGAAGGAGTGAGAACGGCTTTTTTTAAAGTTGGAGAATCTAAGATTGAATTGCTTGAAGCGACAAATGAAGATTCAGCGATCGCTAAGTTTTTAAGTAAAAATAAAGGAGGCTTTCATCACATCGCTTTTGAAGTAGACAATATTGATGATGAATTAAAGCGTCTTGAATATGAGGGGTTTCAATTAATTCACACTACCCCGAAATCTGGTGCTGACAATAAGAGAATTGCGTTTTTGCACCCGAAATCAACCAAAGGAATGTTGGTTGAATTGTGTCAAGAGAAAATATCCTGAATTTCTAAACCATTTGATAGATGCAGAGCCTGTAGTCCTGCCTTTTGAGCACCTTCTACGTGTTGAATGGAATCGTCAATAAATAATGTCTCTTCCTTTTCTAATCCATGTGCTTCACATACATAATTGAATATTTCCGCGTTTGGTTTACGCATGCTTAGCTTAAATGAGAGGTAGACCTTGTCAAAAGTGGACTCAATTGGATTGTCTGAGACTTTGTTCCATGTTCGCAACGCTGCGTCGATATGAATTGAGTTCGTATTGCTAAGAAGATATATTCGGTACTTTGCTCGAATTGAATTTAAGAGCTCTATCCGTTCTTTGGGAATATCTAATAACATCTCATTCCATGCATGTACAACTTGATTGGGGCTAATTCCCTTGGGAAGAAGTCTTAAAAGTTCATTAATGAAGTGCTGAGGAGATATTTTCCCTGTTTCGATGTCATCAAAGAGGTTGGTTTGATCGGCTTGAGAATAGATTTCTTCGAAATTTTTAATCCCAAATTTTTTGAAGGCTTCAATGGTCAGATTATAATCGATGTTTATAATAACACCTCCAAAGTCAAAAATTACATTCTTTATTTTTTCATCAATCACAGACCAAAGAAACAAATCATTTGGATTAAGATGAAAGTTAAGTATAAAAAAAAGCCCTTCGCCCCACTTTTATGCGGTTCGAAGGGCTTAAAATATTTTAGTTCTTCGCTTATTTAGTCAAAGCAACGTTTAAGTCAAATTTAACTGACGGGCTAATTCCTTCTCCTGTTTCTGGATCTGGCATTAAAAGCATGATTCCCAAAGAAGATAAATCAAGCTCAAATGAACCTTTGATAGATGCTCCATTATCATCTGCAGAAACTTTAGCACCTACAGTTTGTTTCAATGTCTGTCCTAGAATATCCAAAGTTAATTCTAAGGTTCCATCAGAATAATCTCCTAGAGTTACACCAACAGTTGGAAAAGCAGGTGTATTGAAT
>JABSPC010000666.1 GCA_013215515.1 Crocinitomicaceae bacterium | reverse complement strand
TAACAACAATTGTATTTCATTTGATTTCGAATACCGTTTCAAGAATTTTGGATTGAGAATGCCTGTTCGATTGCCAACGAATCGTTTGGAGCTAGAAGCTGTATCGTTCGACTATTTCGGTTACAATTATGTAATGCTCAATACGAATTATGAAATTGGTGTATTGCCTGTTTTTTACTTTAGCGTTTTTGGAGAAATAATTCAACCCTATATTTTATTCGGCGCTTATTTCGGCAATAGTTCAGGATACATGGTTGAAACTATTCGGAATTACGAATTAGATCCGACCTACAATACAAACATACAATACATTAGTGGTTCGTCTTCAACCTTAGAAATGGAAGGATCAAATTATATAAGGTATTCATTGGGATCTGGGGCAAAATTAAAATTGACGGATCGTTTTGGAATAGCTGGCGATATTTCCTTCTTCATAGGAGGATTAGGCAATCGATCTGAACGCATCATCTCAAATTACAACTATAATTCCACAGACAACAGTTATTATACAAATGAATACACTTACAATATAGTCAGGATGAATATTCAAACAAATCTTAGTCTGACTTATCAAATATTCTAAACTTGAATTTTGATTAGTATCATCCTCCCCTTTAAAAATACAGAACCTTGGTTGAAAGAAACCATTGCGTCCATTATTCAGCAAACGTTATCGGATTGGGAATTAATTTGTATCAATGATCATTCAAGTGATAATGGAGTTCAGGTAATTGAAACGTTTGAGGAATCTAGAATTCAAGTAATTGAAAACAACGGAACAGGAATCATTTCGGCCTTACAGATAGGTTTGCAAACTTCAAGTGGTGAATTCATCACTCGGATGGATGCTGATGATTTAATGCCCTTGAATCGGCTTCAAATCATGCATGACAAATTAGTTTCATCTCCCCACAAAACAGTTGTAACGGGAAAGGTTAAATACTTCGCGCAAGGAGAACTTTCAAGTGGCTTTCTCAACTATCAAAATTGGGTTAACGCAAGGATTGATAACGCTGATCATTACAATCATATTTATAGAGAATGTGTGGTTGCATCGCCAAATTGGTTAACGAGAAAGCAAGACCTCATCGATTATGACCTATTCGATAAATTGCAATACCCTGAAGATTATGACTTGGTCTTTCATTGGTTTAAAAATGATTTTGTCATTGAGAGTTTATCTGAAGTGACATTGCTTTGGAGAGATCATCCGACCAGAACTTCCAAAAATTCAGAAACGTACAACCAAAAAGCTTTGTTCCGATTAAAAATTGAGTGGTTTGTTCAACTCATGGATAAAAATCAATCTTTAGCTGTTTTAGGTGCTGGAACGAAGGGGAAATTATCAATGGAGAGGCTACATTCTAATAATGTTAAAGCGGCTTGGTATGATTTGAATCACAAGAAATTCAATGTTCCACTATTTGGTAAGACGATTCAAGATTATAAGCTCATCAATGAAGACCTTTTGTTGATTTCAATTTATCCAAAAGATCAAGTGGAGCTTTTAAAATTCATAGAGGCCAAAGGGTATACTATCGGAAAAAATGCATGGTTTTTATAAATAAAAAAAGGTTGAACCTACCCGAGGGTATGATTCAACCTTAAATATGATGGTTTGGGTTTATTTATTTACAGAACCAATCCCAACTTTAATTCCAATATTTCCTACGTAAGTAGCTCCACTTCTGAAGTCTTCCACCCATTCGTTTTCCCATTGATTGTTTTGGAAAACTTGCGTTGTATAAAAACTCTTTTCTTGGTGCAATCCAATTCCGAATCCTGCAAAGAAATCAATGCTAAATGATTCTGATAACCAAACTTGATAACCAAAATCGAAAATAAAATTCATCATTGTTCTAGATCCTCTTTGAGTTTCGGTCAATATTCCAGAACCGTCTTCAAAAATTGAATTCATCAATTTGAATTTCAAAATTGGCGAAACATAGAATCGATTAAGAGCTTCCGTTTTATCCAGAGGGTAATATCGGTAACCAGCAGCTAATAAAAATCCAATTCCACTATTTTCAATAGCACTAGGATTAAAAGGATCTATGAAGTGATTATCTAAACCAAACCCGATATTAGAAATTGTTGGTCCAAACTCTAAATCAATACTTCCTTTTTTACTAACCTGTCTTTCGTATCCAAAATTAATTTCTCCTGCCAATAAGTGGAAAGGCGAGAATTTGATTAC
>JABSPC010000665.1 GCA_013215515.1 Crocinitomicaceae bacterium | reverse complement strand
GCTACAAAACTGCCAAAAGACGATTCTCAATGGAAATCAGGGATTTAGCTATAGCTATGATTGTAGTGCATTGTGGTGGGAATCCAGACCTCTATTTTAAGACATAAAAAATGGTCGGAATTTCTTCCGACCATGACTGCCCTTTCGGACTCCTTTAATATTTAAATCTATCTAAAGAAGGCTAATCCTCTTTCTTAGGTTTTGCCTTTACAGGTTTTGCTTTTTCAATTTTAATATTAAGCTCACTTGCACCCTTCTTAATATCCATTTTAATTGTATCTCCTGATTGCAAGTTTGATTGAACAATCTCTTCTGCTAACGGATCTTCAATGTACTTCTGAATTGCTCTTTTCAATGGACGCGCTCCAAATTTCTCATCGTATCCTTTTTCAACGATGTAATCTTTCGCTGCTTCTGTCGTTTCTATAAAGTAACCAAGATCATTGATTCTTCCATATAATTTCTCCAATTCAATATCAATAATAACATGGATATCTTCACGTTTCAACGAGTTGAACATGATCATGTCATCAATTCTATTTAAAAACTCAGGAGCAAATGCTTTTCTTAAAGCATTTTGAATTACCGCTTTTGCACTTTCGTCCTTTTGATCCGCTTGAGCTTTTGTACCAAATCCAACTCCTGAACCAAAATCAGCCAATTGACGGGCTCCAATATTTGAAGTCATGATTAAAATAGTATTCTTAAAATCAATTTTTCTTCCAAGACCGTCAGTCATGTGACCATCATCTAAAACTTGAAGCAATAAATTAAACACATCAGGATGTGCTTTCTCGATCTCATCCAAAAGAATAATAGAATATGGCTTTCTTCTCACTTTCTCTGTCAATTGACCACCTTCTTCGTATCCGACATATCCCGGAGGTGCTCCAACCAATCTTGATATAGAGAATTTCTCCATATACTCAGACATATCTATTCGAATCAGCGCATCCTTAGAATCGAACAAATAGTCTGCAAGAACTTTTGCTAATTGCGTTTTCCCAACACCAGTTGGCCCTAGGAAGAAGAACGATCCGATTGGCTTATTTGGATCTTTCAATCCAGCTCTATTACGTTGAATTGCCTTAACAACCTTTCCAACTGCCTCATCTTGGCCAATCACCTTATTCTTGATATCATCTGCCATCGTAGCCAAACGACCCGTTTCAGATTCAGAAATTCTCGTTACCGGAACACCAGACATCATAGAAACTACTTCAGCAACATGATCTTCAGTTACTTCTATTTTATTGTTTTTAGACTCCTCTTCCCATTTGCTCTTCGCAGACTCTAAACTTTCTTGAAGTTTACGCTCATCATCACGAAGTTCTGCAGCTTTTTCGTATTGTTGAGATTTTATTACTTCATTCTTTTCATCCTTGAGTGCTTCAATTTTCGATTCAATCTCCAAAATCTCTTTCGGCACATTGATATTGGTTAAGTGAACCCTTGACCCAACTTCATCCAACGCATCAATTGCTTTATCTGGCAAATGTCGATCTGTGATATAGCGCTCAGTCAATCTCACACACGCATCAAGCGCTTCCTGTGAATACCACACTGAGTGATGATCTTCATATCTATCCTTAATATTATTCAAGATCTGAATTGTCTCTTTAGTCGAAGTAGGCTCGATAATTACTTTTTGGAACCTTCTTTCCAGCGCGCCGTCTTTTTCAATGTGCTGTCTAAACTCATCCAATGTTGTCGCTCCGATCGCTTGCATTTCACCTCTCGCCAATGCTGGTTTAAACATGTTAG
>JABSPC010000664.1 GCA_013215515.1 Crocinitomicaceae bacterium | reverse complement strand
TTTGAATTGTTTGACATAAAAATACTACCAAACTTATCTGTCCGATAGGTTTATGCTCGAGTGGTGGAATTGGTAGACACGCCGGACTTAAAATCCTGTGCTCTTTGGGGCGTGCGGGTTCAAGTCCCGCCTCGAGTACTCAGCCCTTCTCTTTCTGAGGAGGGCTTTTTTATTTAAAGCGCTTTTGCTGGGGCTTCCACCCTGCATCAGTTGATTAGCCTCAGTTTCACAACTGAGGCTTTTTGTTTATTGGAGGTTTTCTTTAGCTAAGTTTTGTGATTATTATCGTTGAGATTTGAAAGAATCTTAGCCGTTTTTGATGGGGCACTTTTGAGCAGGTGTGCAATAATGGTGTGCAATAATTTGCGAATTTGGTCATTAAATGAGATAATTGTTCACTACTGAGTAGATTCAGACAGATCGATGTTCGCTAGATAATGAATAAACTTCTTTCGTTGATCTTCTAACTGATCCCTAGAGAGTGTTCTCTAAAGTCTGCCCAAGGTTAAAACCCATAACTTTGGAATACAATGAAAATTCTTAATGACGGGTCCATGCTCTTCTATTTCCAATCTTTTATTAAGAAAGCTATTGAGGCTGAAATATTCATTCCTCTATAGTAAGAATCATAAATCCGACTCTTTGCCTTGAAAGATTCATATAATCGTTGCTTAGAGCTCAACAATAAATTCTTTGCGGATAAGCTAGCTGTCCATTTTCCTTCACTTCCAAAAGCCTTTGATACTTTAAGGTTTAAGCTATGAAATGGTTGTTCATACACATCAGGCAAGCTTCCCACCCCTATTACGGCAAGCTTCTTACCTTGTACATTATAGCTTAAGTTAAATGTTAATCCTAAGCTATCATTTTTAAATGTTATGAATCCATTTACTATATATGGAGATTGCCCGTACATCTGTCTATAATCAGAAATTACTTCTCCATCTCTCGCATTTGATTGTCGAACTTCCTTTTCTGTATATTCCACACCGCCAACTACTGTTTTGACTTGATTCATATCTATTCTTGATAGAACATATGTGAAATTAGCACCAACAACAAAATGGATAAATGACTTTCTCTTAAACCCTATAGCTTTTCGGGCTTCCAGCTCTATTCCATAAACATCAGCGACACCCGCATTAACCGGCTGAACTTCATTCGGTGCGGCAACATTAGCAACCACTTCAATAGGATCAATGAACCGCTTATAAAAGACACTTGCCGAAATCAACTCGGTACGGCCATAGAAATGCTCCCATCGGAAATCTGCATTATGAATAGTTGTTTGTTTAAGATCAATGTTACCATTAAATCTTCTCTCTTGAATTGGATCATACACCTGAGCGATAGACTTCTCTTTGAATGATGGTCTTGCAACAGTCATCGCATAGGCACCTCTGAAATTAGTGAAACGGCTGTACTTCCTTGATTCTCCTTTTTTCTTTTCTATTTTGTAAACTAAGTTCACAGAAGGCAATAGATTAAGTTCATCGAGAACTATTTCATTATCGTATTTAATGTTTCCCAAATTATTCTCTCCCGTATACTTATTTATTACTTTCTCTACTCTCACTCCGTATGTAGCCTTGAATTTTGATGAAAAAGGAAGCTTATTCATAATATATGCTCCAGTAACGTTTTGTGTAGCCACATATGAGTTTGCCAATTGATGCTCGCCCATGCCATATGTCCCGGTATCCGTTTCAGGTGTCCAAATATTTTCTTCTTGAAAGTACATATCTGGATCACCACTATACCCTGTCGAATTTTCAATATTGAATATGTAATCGTAAACTTCAAAATTTCTATGCTTATACGTGTTCAATGCACCAAATGATAGTTCACTCTTAATTGAATCCCATTGATTAAATGAATATGTGAGATCAAACCTACCACTCACATTGTATTCATTCATATATCTAAACATTCTTCTTATTTCAGAACCAACACTTGGATTTAATTCGTAGCGTATTTCACCGTCTAAACCAGGAGTCTCCAACTCTTCCAATACTGTAGAACGCATGTCTGGATCGTCAATTTTTGAATATGTTGGACTTAATTTCCAATCAAGCTTCCATTTCTTTGCTTTATCTATATAGTGACGTCCATTAATGTTTGCATTGGTAATTGATCTCTGAGTAAATTGAAGACTTTGCTTTGCTAAAATAGCGGGGTTGCTTTCGTTGTTTTCTTGCCTTATTGCAGATGTCGATGATACTCCATTTTGCGTATGAAACACTGTGAGTGAAAGCTTATTATTATTATTAATTCTTAATGATTGTCCAAACAATGCCGACCACATAACATCGTTCTGTGCCAGGGCTCCTTTCGAAGATCGGTCTTTATACAGCTCATATTCTGTTGGAGAAGATTCCTTTCTATATTCGTTGAACTGAACAGAATCATAATAAGTATGTGTGTTTCTATAATTTAGCACTGCATTGTATCCATAATCGATTTTCTTTTCTTTTTTTGTTCTCTTACTTATTCTGTCTCCAAGCGATATAGCATAATTTTGATCTAAGAAGTTAGATGATTTCTCTGCGGCCATCGTTTTGCTGAATGAAGAAGTAAGTGCAGTTAAGGATGGGTCTCCTAACACTGGGTCTGTAAATTTATCTGTAGTTCGAATCGGTAAAGCCCTTGTTCCATCGTCAAAGCCTAAGAAGTCAAGCTTTCCTCCTTTGTACGAAATGTAGTCTTTATTAAATGTCGCTTCAGAGTTATACCCTAGACCAAGGTTAATGTAAAACGTTTTTTTTGAGGGGAAATCTTTTGTTGTAATATCAACCAATCCGCCGGTGAAATCACCAGCTAAATTTGGTGTGAAGGTCTTATACACCGTAATGTTATCTATCACCGTTACAGGAAAAATATCCATTTGAACGGAATTTCGATCAGGGTCTAACCCTGGGATTTCCATACCATTAAGCACTGTTTTAGTATATCTATCCCCCAAGCCTCTAACATATACATTTTTGCCATCCTCAACGGAAAGGCCTGGCGCCATTTGAACAGCTTCTGCCGCATTTGACACTCCATTGGTTTTCATCTGCTCGTTTGTTACACCATCAGTTGCACCACTTTCAGCTCTTCTTCTAGCATCATCAGCCGCTACTGTTTTAGCACCACTTATTTTTTGAGCTACCACTTTCATTTCTTGGACATGTAGAACCGATGAATCTTTTCTCAAATTAATGTTCAATACTATTTCTTTTCCTTTAATCACTTTCACTTCTCGTTTTATGCTAATGTAGCCATCGATGTTCATCGAATAAATTAGTACGAAAGTTCCTTCAGGTAAATTCAGCTCGTAATTGCCGTCAAAATCCGTTCGACTCCCCTTGTTAAGCCCTTCAACTTTTACGGTTGCCATTGGGATAGGTTCTCCAGTAGAACTGTCTTTGACCGTGCCATGTATAGCACTATTCTGAGCAAGTAAGTAACAGTTTAATAAAACCGTTAGTATTAGTGTTAATAATGTCTTAAGCATCTATTTTGTAATTTACATAAGTGTGCCTACCCTAATAACGGGTAGACACACTAATTAATAGTGTTCTTATAGCTTTCCATTCACTGAAGTCCATGTCCAGCTAGTAAAATTACTTGTATTTCCACCTGTTGCTGAGCCAGAAGTTATTGCTCCTTCCGCTGCTGCTTGATCTGCTGGAAATACTACACAGTCATTTACACCTAAGTTATCTTGAGAAGCAGTGTAAACACTTACAGCTGTAAACTGAGATGATGTGAAAATTAAACTTGGCGAAGTATCTGTTAAATGAGTGAACGAATCTGTCTTTGGGCCAACACAATCGTTTTGATAGCTAGCTCTTATTTTAGCAGTTCCAAAATTTACGTTCTGAATTGTTCCTTGCGCTTTCGATTTAAAATCTCCATTAGCTGGTCCTCCTCCGTACGTATATACCGTTCCATTTAAAAGAGAGAACAATCCTGTTGTGTAAGTAGTTCCTTCTGGTCCATCAATTTCCAATCCCTCATCTGAGCTTGTACCGTTGATTACAATAAAGTTGCTTACTGTCCCAGCATAGTTCATGTCTATATCTATACCATCGTCTCCTTGAAACCCTACAATTAAATTTGTAACGTTTACCGTTCCGCCAAAGAACTCTATACCGTCATCTAAATTTGCTATTATTTCAATGTTTGAGATTGATGTTCCAGACCCAACACCTCCCAATGTTAATCCGTTTATTTCATTTCCAGCGCCTATTAGTGCACCTCCATGTCGGATAGAAATAAATGCCATAGTACCAGAATTGTCAGCTGCATCGGACCCACCAAATGCTCCATACGCATCTGAAACGGGTATTCCTTCTATCTGAGACAACACATCTCCATTGGCTGCAGAGATTGGCGCTTTGCCTAACACTATTATTCCTCCCCATTTTCCAGAATCATTTTTATCTAGATTAGTTCCAGTAAGCTCTCCGATTTGGATGTTATCTAGAACTGAAGTGAATATAATTGGCTGTGCTGATGTCCCAACTGCATTTATCATTCCTCCTTGTTCAATTACAAGTGTGGAAGCCAGCGATCCTGTTCCTTCTTCTCCTTTAATAATTGTACCTGCCTGAATCGTTAATGTAACACCAGATTGAACAACTACTTTTCCTTCTAGTTGATAAATATTATCGGCTGTCCAGGTTTCATTTGCTGTAATAAACCCTGTTTTAACAATGTTTGTTTCCGGCAATACCACAACAAACTTACATGAGCCATCATCTTTTTCGGCATTTGCATTATAATTAGCAGCTGCTTCATCTGTAC
>JABSPC010000663.1 GCA_013215515.1 Crocinitomicaceae bacterium | reverse complement strand
GGATTCGAATTACTCCTTTACTGAAAAAACATCTCTGTTTACACAGGGTGAAGCATTCACAATTACCCATAGATTGAAAGGAAATATTATTATTCATTCTGCAACAGCAATTGTGATTTCGGAATCGGCTCAATTGGAAAATGTGATTTTGATGGCCCCATCTATTCGGTTTGAGAAAGGGTTCAAAGGATCCGTTCAAGCCATTGCAAGACACGAAATTATATGTGAAGAAAATGTTCGTTTGAAGTATCCGTCATCGTTAATTATTAATGAGTTGAACGGGATGACAAACGCGGAACAAAGCGCAATTCGAATTGGCAAAAACGCCTATGTATTAGGCGGAGTGTTATTGATCTCCAAAAAATCAAACTTTAGAAAACCCTTACTTCTTGAAGTTCTTGAAGGAACAATTGCGGGACTTGTTTACAACCAGGGTGAAACAGAATTAAGAGGAAAAATAATAGGATCGCTTTACACCAATAAATTCACACTCCATGCAGGAGGGGGAATATATGGCGACCATTTACTCGATGCGACAATATCTTCAGAGCAATTGCCAGAAGACTTTATTATGCCGAATTGGTTGATGGATGTGAAAAGTACCAAACCAATCCTTCTATCATGCTTCTAAACAAAAAAATAAAAGCGTCGAGTATGGCAGAGGTAGTCATTGCCTTAATCGTGATCGCAATTTGTTTTAGCATTGCATCATTGGTCTTTGTAAGAGCAACATTAACGGCGACGAATTTCCAAAATGTAAAACAACAGACGGAGATTCAATGTATGATTTGGCGACAATTGCAATTGAACGAAACACCATTAGAATTAGAAGAAATTCAAATGGTAGAAGCCACCGATGAAAATCAGGATTCAATATTGATTTTCACGTATTCTGCTCTCAACGATAAACTTCTTTGGAACCAACAATTCATCAATTTTGAATAGTTCGAACCAACATAGAATCAATGCCTTTACCCTTTTTGAAGTGACGATTGTAATGGCAATCATGAGCGTTATTATTACGATCATTTCAATGACATTTGGACGTTTCCATGAGCAACTTAAAATCTCTCAAGATATTTCAGAAGAGCTGAACCAATTCAGAATGGTGCGTTCCACTCTTTGGAAGGATTTCACAACGGCTGATTCAATAGCATTCAACAAAGACCAATTAGAAGTATACAGAGGTCAAGTCATTATTAAATATCAAGCTATCGACGAAACGCTTCACCGAAATCATACCGGTGAATGGCAAAACTTAAAAGTCGGTGTAGAATCTATTTATCAGGATAGTTTATCTGGAATGAAAAACTATCACATCAATTTTCTTTGGAAAGGCGAAGAAATGGACTGGAATTTCATGGACAAGCCAAGCTTAGCAGTTAGAATCAATAATCATTTTAACCACCTGCAATGAGCGACCCAAAGAAAAATATAATGCAACGTGAGATTTCTCTTGGCAAGACCTTTAAGGACAAGCAGAAGGAAGAGTTTTATAAAGAATTCAGTACTCTTTTGGAAAGTGGTATTGACATTCAAAGAACGTTGACCATTCTGATTGAAGAACAAGCCAATAAGAAGGTCGTCGTGATTCTAACGGTAATTTCAGAGGATCTAGTTGGAGGTCGATCATTGGCCGAGTCGCTCAAGAAATCTGGGCACTTTACTCCGTACGAATATCAAAGTATTAGAATCGGTGAAGAAACAGGTCGACTTCAAATTATACTTGAACATCTCTCCGAATATTTCACTGAAAAAGTAAAGTTAAAACGCCAATTAATTAGTGTATTCACGTACCCCGTTTTCGTATTGCTGATTACGATAGGAGTGCTTTATTTTATGCTTTCAAGCGTTGTTCCAATGTTCGAGGATGTCTTCCAACAATTCGGTCAAGAACTTCCTTATTTGACACAGATAATCATTAGTGTCTCGGAGCAATTTTCAACCTTTCTCACTATTTTCTCACTTAGTGCTGTAACTATTACGATCTACTGCTACATACAGCGAAAAGAAGTTTGGTTTAGAAAGGCCTCTTCAGTCGTGATGTTGAGAATGCCAATTTTCGGGAAGTTGATGCGGAAAATATACCTAGCGAGAACCTGCCAAAGTATGTCCCTGTTACTCTCCTCCAAAACGCCTCTTGTGACCTCAATCGAACTCGTTGAAGAGATGATTGGATTCTATCCAATTGAATCGGCATTGAAGGAAATAAGAAGTGATATAATGAAAGGAGAACCATTCCATAAAGGACTTTCACGTTATCCAATATTTGATAAAAGATTAGTCTCACTAACCAAAATTGCTGAAGAAACGAACCAACTAGATGCCACCTTCAGTAGACTTTCAAAACAGTATCAAGAAGATATAGAATATAGAACCAAATTAATCGGAACGATCATCGAGCCTTTAATTATTGTAATCATAGGATTGGTGGTTGGAGTAATCATGGTGGCGATGTACCTCCCAATGTTCAACTTAAGTAATGTAATCAAATGATGATGAACAACAGAAATGAAAACAAAGGATTCGTCGATGCGTTCTCGCTCGCAGAAATTCTAATCGTACTTGCCATTATGGGGATTTTGATCATGCTCGTCGTACCAAATCAAGCGGGAGTAGCATCTAGATCTAAAAGTCTTGAAGCACAAAGTGAGTTGAAGATGGTACATAATCTTCAGTATGCAAATCACTTGCAATTTTCGAAATATTCAATGGATCTAACGGCCATAAATTATATACCCCACAAACTTGTCAATAGTGGCGGAACGGCGAACTATGAGATCACAATTATTGAAGCGTCAACGAGTTCGTTTAAAGCGAAAGCTGAAGCTGTTGTTGATTTTGATGGTGACGGTCAAAAGAACATTTGGGAAATTGATCAAGAAGGAATTTTAAAAGAAGTACAACCGGATTAGGATCGATTGTTCGAAGGTCCGATAATTTGATTGTTCGATAGACTGGAGTATTGAAAGTTAGAAGTTCAAAAAATTGAAAAATAATGATGGGTATAGTTGATTTATGATAGGGATGGAATATCACTACTTAAAAACTTAAAAACTTAAAAACTTAAAAACTTAAAAACTTAAAACGTTCGAATGATCGGAAAATAAAAAGATCAAAAAAACGAATCTTGAGTTGATATAAAATGAAAAAGAAATGAATTACATATTATTCATATTATTAGGAATCACCCTGTTTCAGGACGTTAAGTACCGGGGAGTTCATTGGTCCGTCTTCCCCTTATTGCTTATTGGTACAGCAGTTTATAGGGATGGGCAGTTTGATTGGCTACACGTAGGCTACAATCTAATTTTTTTGATTGTCTTGATGTCCGCTCTAACGCTGTACTTGTCACTGAAGCAGGGGGTAATTGTAAATATCACCCGCGGCTATTTTAGCTGGGGTGATATTTTATTCCTACTTGCGATCATTCCATTATTCGAATTAAGAGGCTACATGGTGCTCTTCGTATTTGGAACAATTGCAACATTGTTAATACACAGTATAGTCCACCTTTTCAAAAAACAAAAGTCGATTCCTTATGCGGGATATATGGCCATGATAACAGCTCTTTTCATTTTGTTTAAGACTGAAATAATGAATTTAACTAGCGCGATCTGATGATTGATCTTAAAGACATACAAGTAAGTGCTGAATTGCAACAACTGATTCGTTCAGATGTGGCTTGGCATTACCGTATTGTTCCAATGAAAATGGACGACACGCACTACTATTTTTATGTCGATCAAACTTCTGACGCTCTTATTGTAGAGGAAGAGTTGGGTGCTCTTTTAGGGAAACTGGTTATTCTTGAAGGCCTTCCAAAAGAATCTATTCAACGACTGCTCGGGAGGTTTTATAGAAATACAGACGCAGGAGAGAACAAAGTAGTTTTTGATTCAAATATTGATTTTGTTGATCGTTTGATTCAAGAAGCGAATAACCTTGGGAGTAGTGATATTCACATCGAAATATTTGATGAAAAAGCCAGAGTTAGAATTCGAATTGATGGTAATTTAATTCAACGTTATGCCATTGAACTTGATGATTATCCTGAGTTGGTGAACAAAATTAAAATTCGTGCGAACCTTGATATTTCTGAAAAAAGATTACCTCAAGATGGTCGTATCCAATACCAAGATTTTGATATCAGGGTTTCAATTCTACCAACGCTTTACGGTGAAAAAATAGTTCTTAGAATATTAGGACATGATGCCTCATCTATATCCATTGAAAAAATTGGGTTTACAGATTTCGACAAGAAAAACTATCTCGAAGGCGTTAAAAAACCAAATGGAATTCTTCTGATTTCAGGTCCAACTGGATCGGGTAAAACAACGACGCTTTACGCGACATTAAAGTTGTTGAATGATGAAAAAAGAAACATAATGACGGTTGAAGATCCAGTGGAGTATACGCTCGATGGAATCAATCAAGTGCAATTGAAAGAATCCATTGGATTGACGTTTCAAAGTGCCTTGCGTTCTTTTCTTCGTCAAGATCCAGACGTAATTATGCTTGGTGAGATTAGAGATGGTGAAACTGCTCAGATGGCCATTCGAGCGGCATTGACAGGACACCTCGTGCTTTCTACAATCCATACCAATTCAGCTTGGGGAACGATCTCAAGATTAATTGATATGGGCGTACCGTCATTCCTTTTGGCGAACACAATTAACACTTCCGTTGCACAGCGTTTGGTACGAAAACTATGTCTCGACTGCTGCACATCGGCTCCTTTAAACGCTAAGGATTGGTCGGAATCGATTCAATTTGAGAAACCCGAGAACCATACGGTTAGCGTTGGATGTGATAAATGCCACTACACAGGTTACAAGGGGCGACTCGCTCTTTACGAAGTTATTCCAATTGATCATGCCATTTCGGTCGCCATTAAGCAAAACGAACACGAAATAGATCAATTATTACACGATAGAAACATTAAACGTTTGTCCGATAAGGCCTACGAAGTATTTACTGAAGGGTTGACCTCATTGGATGAGGTTTATCCGCTACTAACTGGATTTTAATGAAAATAAATATTCTCATATGTATTCTGTTTTTCTGCTTTGCGAGCGTGAATTCATTCGCACAGGAATACTCAGAAACAACGCTTCGAATTAAACTCGACGAGCTTTCGGCCAATCACAAAGGCTTGAACAATACTTTGCAGCTTAATGTAAGTAGCTTGCAACTATCGGAGCTTGTAAATTCAATTGCACTGGAAAACAACTTGAACATTAGTGTTGATCCAACCTTAAATCAATTGATTACCTATAACTTTTTTGATGCTCAGGTAAAAGATGTACTTGTTTTTCTATACCTCAATTTTGAAATTGAATACGAGTTTATAGGGAGCATTATTTCTATAGAGAAAAGAGCAGCTGAGAAAATACCAGATGTTGTAACGCCTCCTAGAAAGATCGATATTAAGTACAATACAGCAAATACTTTTCTGTCTTTAAATTTAAAAAACGACACGCTCTGGAAAGTTACTCAAGAGATCACCAAAGCATCTGGACTGAATTTCGTTGTTGACCCAGATATTCGCTCGAACGCTGTGAACGCTTATTTATTAAACCGACCAATTGAGGAAGTGTTAAACATGTTTGTGAAGTCAAATGGGTTGCTGTTAACGAAGGAAGATGATTACTATCGATTGAGCAAAGGTGAGCCGATTGCTACAGTTGCTGAACGTTCTAGAAACAGCCCGAATTATTCACCAAGTTCTAAGAATGGTGATTTCGTACTCACAAAAAATGACGTGGGAACGATAGATGTTTTCGCTAGAAATGTGGACTTGGCACAACTCATTCAAGCAGCAGCAGATGAAACGGGTGTGCATTATGTTGTATACACTCCGCTTCAAGGTAAAGTAAACCTTGACGTGCAAGATGTTCGCTTCGACGACTTAGTGGATATGGTTTTTACCGGCTCTGAATACAGCATGCGCAATGATGATGATATCTATATAATTGGTGAAAACAAAAGCGAAACTTTCAGAGTTTCAGAATTAATTCGATTGGAAAATAGAACAATAGAATCAGTTAAAACAGCGATTCCAAAAGACATGCTAGCGGGTATTGAGGTATTGGAATTCGAAGAACTCAATGGTCTAATTGTGACTGGAACTAAAAATAAGATTGAAGCACTCAAGTCTTTTATTTCTATGATTGATATCGTTGTTCCAATGGTTCAAATTGATGTTATGATTTTGTATTCGGCAAGATCGTCTAACCTGAGTATGGGAATCAAGGCTGGAGTAAAAGATGCTCCAACAACTACTTCCGGAACAGTTTTTCCCGGGGTTGACATGGATTTGGGTGCTCAGTCAATAAACAACATTCTCAATGCGATTTCAGGTTTTGGATTTGTCAATCTTGGACAAGTAACGGAGAACTTCTACGTGTCAATAAATGCGCTTGAAGACAACGGTATAGTTGAGGTTGAAAGCACACCGAAAATTTCGACACTTAATGGTCATGAAGCAACTATTTCAATAGGTCAGCAGGTGTATTACCAGGAGAATCAGATAACGGTTCAATCTTCTGCAATTAACCAAGGGACAACTCAGTCTAGAACATTTAAGGCGGTCAACGCAGATTTATCCGTAACAATTAAGCCTTTCGTGAGTGCCGATGAATATGTCACTTTGACGATCAGCGTTCAACAAGACGACTTCACTCCACCGAGCGAAATTGGTGCGCCTCCAGGAAAGAGTACTCAAAATTTCGAGTCAATGATTCGTGTTAAAAATGGAGAGCTAATATTGCTAGGAGGTCTGGAAAAGAAAGAGAATTCAAATGCTGGTGCTGGAGTTCCCTTTTTATCAAAAATTCCGATTCTAAAGTGGTTTTTTAGTAGCCGAGAAAAGAAAAAATCAAAATCTAAAATGCACATTTTAATTCGACCTGTGGTTACTTACTAATGAGCTTTTACAATAACATATGGCGTCCTCGAAAGATGGCAATTTTATTCCTTCACTTCACCAGTGGCGAGGTCAGTTATTCCGTTCTTAAAATTGGATTGAATAAAACGAATGAGCTGGAGCAATTCTACAATTTACCGGATTTGTTGAAAGGCATGGGAAACAATTTGGCATATCACATTCATGTTTCAGGATCGGGGATTTTGTCTCGAAAAGTGGAATTTTTACCTGCATTTAAAGAACAATTAATTATCAGTGGAAATCCAAATGAATTCATTTTCACAACGTTTAATGATGATTCTGATGTCGCGACTTCTTTCTTTAGAAAAGAGTTGATTCAAGTACACCTTAACCTTTTGACTGAGAATAAAACCCACCTCTTAGGAATAAGTTCAGGAGCAATACCTGTATTCAATCTTCTTGAAAATGAAGCAATTGAGTTGGACTATAAGTTAGGGACAAAGAATGGTAAAATTGATTGCTTTGAACGGGCGTCTGAGAGCAAAGAAAGCGTGTTTTGGAGAGAGGATTTTTATTCGCATCAAGAGATTATATCTAAGGCTATTTTAGAAAACTATAGATCCAAAGTCCCTTCAGAAGTTTACGAAGATCACAGCTTGGAATCTGCCAAAGAAAACTACCGTCAATTTGTTCAGTTTAAAGTGTACGGGGCGAGCTCATTGGTCGTAATATTCATGTCTCTATTCATAAATTATTTCTATCAAAACCATTTAAACAACAATATCGCCGAGCTAGAACAAAACTTGATGATGAGTAATGATAACCTCGCTCTTCTAGATCGATTGGATCAAGAAAAAATAAGAAAGGAACAGCTTATTAATGGAGCAGGGGTGACGTCTTCTCTTTTTCTATCTTATTATTTGGATGAAATTGGAAAGACAGTTCCCAAGCAGATTCAACTTCATGAATTGAAATTGTTTCCGTTGGATGGAAAGATTAAGAACAAACAAAAAGTTACTGTCAAACAAGAGCAAATATTAATTGAAGGCACAACCATAGGCAACGAAGTACTCGACAATTGGATCGAGAAGATGGATCGTTTTGAATGGGTAAGATCGATAGAGTTATTGAACTACCTAGAGGGAAGTGACCATAGAGCAGAATTCAAAATTTTAATAAATCAAAACAATTGACATTCTTCGATAAATATAGCTTCAAACAAAAGAACTATGCTGTTGCACTGCTAACGGTATTGTTAATCGCGGTTGCCTATAAAAAGTCATTCAGCGGTTCATTAGAAACCATTAAATACCGAACGGAACTAAATGCTAAAGTGGAAAAAGCCGCGCATGCCGATGAAGAAATTCGGATTAAACAAATCGAGATCATGAAGCTCGATCGATTTATAGGCAAGGAAAATAGTTCTGTTGAAAAAGTACAACAAGGGTTCTTGAACTTCTTCGCTGAAAATGCAAAAGACATTAACGTTCACCAAATAGATGAGGTGCTCAATT
>JABSPC010000662.1 GCA_013215515.1 Crocinitomicaceae bacterium | reverse complement strand
TTTAACGGGGTAAAATAACTCCTTTCTAGAAACAGAGGGGGAAATTTCGTTATTCCCCTCCTGTTTTGAAGCTATTTAACCCATTAATCTAAAAGTTGCATTTGTGACTTGAATTTAAGTTGAAAATAGAGCCGCCATTCCATAAATTCATTTTAAATTAGACCAACTCATAAAAATTAAATTCCTTGCAAATCAAGACGAAACGTGCGCTCATTTCTCCACTATCCGAAAGTGATTTTGACGACATATTGGAAATGTACAAAGAACCCGATTCAAGTACATTCATTCCGCCCTTATTGAACAAGACCAAAGAATATTATTTAAATTTTCTCGCGGGTAAAGTTGAAACAAATAAAACCACTCTTGGCTTTTGGGTAGCGAGAGGGCTATCAACCAATACTTTGATCGGAACACTAAACTTGAACGAATTCAAAGACACCGGGATAAACCATATTGGAAGCCATCTTTCGATAAAATTCTGGAACAAGGGATACTCTACAGAATTGCTTACCTCAATAATTGAGTATGGATTCAATACACGAAATCTAGAATACATCCATGGGATTATGAGCCCAAATCACATAGTCTCTAAAAAATTAATCTTGAAATTGGGATTCAGCTTCTATCAAGAGTATGACAATGAAGGTTCAATGATACACTTGTATCGGATGTCCAAATAAAAATTTCTGAACCAAATTGAATGATCGTTGTACTGCTAAAAAACACAACGACATGAAACATCTTATATTAATCACAACCCTAATCGTATTAGGAGCATTTCAAGCAGATGCTCAAGTTACACCAGTCGTAACGCCGCCACCCAACCCAAGGAAAGTCCAAGTTGCAATCTTGTTCGACACTTCTGGAAGTATGGATGGGCTAATTGATCAAGCGAAATCAAGAATTTGGAATATCGTAAATGAAATCAGCACGCTACAATATGAGGGGCAATCACCTTCATTGGAATTTGCATTGTATAGATACGGTAACGATGGCCTTTCATCTACCACAAACTATATCGAACAATTACTTGATTTAACAAGTAACATGGATATCATTTCTCAGAAGCTCTTTGCATTAACAACTAACGGCGGAAGCGAATATTGCGGTGCCGTGATAGGAAGATCATTGTCTGATTTGAATTGGTCGATCAGTCCAACAGATTTAAAAATGATTTACATTGCCGGAAACGAACGCTTCGATCAAGGTTCAGTTGACTTTAAAGCAGAATGTAAAAAAGCAAAAGACCGCGGTATATTCATAAATACAATTCATTGTGGATCCTACGAGAAAGGCGTAATTGATCTTTGGAAAGAAGGTGCTGAATGCAGTGGCGGAGATTACTTCAATATTAATTCTGATGCAGAAATAGTTCACATCCCTACTCCGTACGATGACAAAATTCAATCGTATAATGATTCATTAAATAGTACATACTATGGATATGGCAGCTACGGAAGCGCAGGATTATCCAGTCAATCATTTGAAGATGGAAATGCAATTATGAGCTCACCACAAGTTGCAACAGAAAGAGCAATTGTAAAATCTAAGAGTCATGTTTATGATAATAGTTCTTGGGATATTGTAGACGCTCAAAAAAGTGGAACAATCAATATCGAAGAATTGAAAGAAGAAGAACTTCCAGAAGAGTTTAAAGGCAAAACGTCCCAAGAAAAAAAGATACTAGTAGCTGAAAAGCAAGAAGAACGTGAAGCGTTTCAAGCAAAGATTGGCGAACTAGCCGTAGAGCGTGAAGCATTCATCACAGCAGAAAAGGACAAACGCGCTAAGGAAGGCGAAGAAGTAGATGATTTTGGATCTTCAATAAATAAAAGCATTATGGAAAAGGCCACTAGTATTGGCTTCCAGAAAGAAACTCCATAAACGGAGTAAACAGTAAGTATGTTTTCATGTTTTAGCTCTGGTTTCGTTCATTCGAAGTCAGAGCTTTTTTTTTCGACTAAAGGAAAGATGAAAGATCGGGCACGGTTGATTTGTTCAATTCGTCAAAATCAATTTCACCAATGCGTTTCATGATTTCATTATAACGTTGCATCTTCTCGCTAATTTTCAGCCCTAATTCTATAATATCGTCAGCACCCAATTTCGCTTCAACTTCTTCCTGCTCTTCTTGAATTGAAGTAAGTTCCTCAGTTAATCTTTCTACTTCTAGAGCCGCAGACGACATATCAGCAAGCAATGCGATTTTTTCAAAGGTATCCAAATCGTCTTCATTCATTTTATCATACGAATCGAGCATTCCTTCAGCCAAGGTAAAATACTCACCAACCAATGCGTCAACAGCATCTAAATACTCTTTAACTTGAGGTTCGCGGTCTTCTAAGGCTTTTTTAGACTCCTCCTTAGCTTGTTCCTTAGGATCGTCATTTGACTCTTCTGAACAACTAGTCGCAATAAATAATAAAAATATCGGTAGGTAAACGATGTACTTTTTCATCTTAGTGGATTTAATGTGTCCTCTAAAGATAGAAAAATTACTTTCTCTCGTATTTACAACAAGAATGAAGACCATCATACGCGGCATCAGTTGCTTTGTGCGTATCAGAATCGTATCCAACTTTGGCTAGCGCTTCTTTCATATCATCCAATGATAATTTCAACGAATCGAAGCGTACTTTTAGGGATTGAGAATCCTGATCCCAATCAGCAACGGACACACCTTTCATTCCTTTTAATGTTCCTTCAATTGTTTCTTTGCACATACCGCAAATTCCAAAGACTTTGAATCTCTCTTCTTGATAAACTACAAATCCTTCATCTATCTCCTCTACCTGAGGCTTTTTAGCGAAGAAGCGATATGAAATACCTGTTGTAATCTGAACTCCAGATGAAATCTGAGTTCCTCTCATGTTTTGATACAAGGGAATATCAGCCGTTGCAAATACAGAAAATTGTGGTTTCTTAAATGAATAAGTAACCTGAGGTACAACAGACAACATTGCGCTTCCAGTTGAAGCCTGCTCAATACTATACAAGGCTAAAATATCCAACTCCTTGTGCGCTTGCATTTTCCCAACCCATTCTCCCTTGAGCTGTCCAAGTAAGCTCAATCGATTGTTAAATAAAGTGGTGCCTGCATAAAGACCTACTGTTGCATAATCTCCAAACTTAAGTCCTAATGAATTCCATCCTTTATAGATGTACAAAGCACTTGCAAATAGTTTGAAGTTCTTTTTCTTGAAGTTTTTTAAATAAAATGCGTAGAACATTAAATCGTTTGATCCTGTTGTAGCTTGAACTGTCGGAGGTGATGTTTGCCAGATTTCAACTGAATCAAAATAGGGGTTTAAAGGGTCATCTTCATTCAAAAATATAGAATAATTTACAAATGTCGAATCGTCATGCGATCCAAGTGGAAGCTTCAAGCCTAAACCCAAAGAAAGTTCAGAATGAATTGATTTTTTTTCATTTGAATACACATTGTATCGCGGAAAAATGATCAAATCACCAATTCCAGAAGACGTCACTAGTTCGCTCTCAATGTGCTGAACTCCACCAACTGTTGTAGTATCTGCATATTCAGTAATTGTTCTATTCAGGAAATATCCCGTTGCCACCGAAAGCGTCAACTTACTCGTTAAGCCATAATCAGCTTTAAAAAAAAGGTAGTCGCTTGACAAATTATCGAAGAATGAGACTGTATCTTGATCTCCAGAAAGAAAGCGATCCGATCGGGAGTATTTGTAAGAACCTACCAGTTGAACTTGTCCTTTTTGAAGAACGCCTGCCGAAGCTCCTCCTGCGAGAGGAGAACCTCCACCACCAGAACAACATCCTTGACCGAATGATACATTCCCAACAAACAATGCTATTATTGAAACGAATACTAAACGCATATGAAAGAGATTTTCTGTATTACTTTACTTCAAATTTTTCAACCACTATAGCATCATTACTAGTCACTTTCAACAAGTAGAAACCAGTTGCTAAGTTATTGACGTCTATTTGAACGCCATCTGTAAGAAGGTTTAAATCTTCAACAGAAACTGAACTATAAACTTTTCCGTTTAATCCAACAACCTCCATAACTACTTCCTGTGGAGCAACCATTCCAACAGTAACGTTCAATACTGAACTAGCTGGGTTAGGAAAACAAGATACCGCCATATTTGTTACATATAGCTCTTCAACTCCTGCAGCACACCCAATCGCCATATCAGCTAACGCAGCATCAATAGCAGCCGTTACTCCTGCTCCAGAAGGTGAACCGTTATTTTCGTTGTAATATACTTTGTGATCAGAACACCCTAGAACCACTACTTTAGGCATTCCTGCTGTTCCGTAATCCGACATATCCAATTCTGCACTAGCAAAATACTCAGCACTTGTGATCCCATTAGAAGTACACCAATTTTGTATCGTATTACATGCAGAATTTGCGTAATCATCAGTCATCCAATATTCAACAACTCCTGGATTACTAACAGCATAACTAAGGACCGCGTTATGCGCTTCAAGTAAAGGTCCAGCACATGATGCACAAGGCATTGTCCAACCAATTACGATTATTTTTCCGGCTTCCAATTCACTGAACAAGTTATGCGTTGCCCCTTCGCAATCTATAGGTGCTGCTTCCGTTGCGTTTGTTTGTCCAAATGATGTTGCACTAAGAAGTAATGCAAATGTTAAACCTGCCAATATTTTCATCGTAGAGATTTTTAATAATTATAATACGCAAGTTACCACCATTTTCTTTGAACACTCAATGGAAAGCTCATTAATTGGTCTGAATAGGACAAATTAAAATTCACTAGGACTCCAATAGCGATTGTTCAAAGTCAATTTTACAAGAATTACTATCTTCCCTACTTGAAACTTAAATCCAAAATAGGGCACCTTACAAAATTGAAGATGCATCACGTTACTATAACAGATGAAATCCTTAAATCATTCCGTGTAAAAGACGATACAGGATCATTGTACAATCAACGTTTTCACATCACTCTTAATGGGCAAATATCATGGCAAGGAGGTTCTGTTTCATTGGGAAATAATACGGCCTATATTGCACTGTCAAAAGCACGAATGAAGGAGCTTGATGTTCACCTTGGAGATGAAGTTTCAGTAGAGCTTAAACGCGACTTTTCGAAGTGCGGATTTGAAGTTCCTGAAGAATTCACTGAAGTGCTAGAGCAGGATCACGAGGGAAGAGTGCGGTTTGAATCACTTCGAATGGGAATACAACGAGCTACAATTTATTTGGTAATCCAGATCAAATCGAGCGACAAAAAAATAGAGAAAAGCATCTTCTTTCTTGAAAACCTAAAACGGGCGCCAAAGGGAGAAGAAACAATGCGTAACGTATTAGGTAAATATTTGCCATAATTACCCATATATTCGTAATCTAAATTAATGCTAATGTCTGCATACCTAGATAACGCGGCAACAACGCCAAT
>JABSPC010000661.1 GCA_013215515.1 Crocinitomicaceae bacterium | reverse complement strand
TGAAAATCCGCAACAATTTGAGGGTATGGATGAGGTCCGACCACGCTTCCAATTAAATAATAAGCACACGGGTTATTAATCCAATATCGAATGGCTTCATTTGTTGCATCCTTCAAGGTCTTACTTCCGCTTGATGCAGGGATGACGGTTGCGCCAAGGAATTCCATTCGTTGAACATTTGGTGCTTGTCTTTCGATGTCAATCTCTCCCATAAAGATTGTGCACTTGAGTCCCATTAAGGCACAGACCGTTGCCGTTGCTACACCGTGTTGCCCAGCTCCCGTTTCAGCGATGATCTCTTCTTTGTTCATTCGTTTTGCTAGCAATATCTGACCAATGGCATTGTTTATTTTGTGCGCTCCGGTATGGTTCAAGTCTTCTCGTTTCAGATAAATCGTTGAATTGTATTTAGTGCTGAGAAAGTTAGAGTAAAACAGAGGTGTTGGCCTTCCTACATAATTATTAAGTAGTTGCACAAACTCAGATTGAAATACTGGATCTCTTTTGGCCTTTTCATATTCAAGTTGGAGTTCTTCTACATTGGGACGAAGTAACTCAGGGATAAATGCTCCGCCGAAGTTGCCGTAAAATCCCAGTTTATCTGGTTCTGTATGTTTAATTGTTGCGGACTTCATTCAAAAATGTATTTAATAAATCAATGTCTTTTTTACCAGGTTCGATCTCAAATCGGCTGTTCAAATCAATTCCTGCAAAAGACTTGTGCTTAAAGTTTCTAATTGCCTCAAGTGAGTCAGGCGATATTCCACCGCTGAGAAAGAAGGGAACGTCATCTTTGTAGTTTGATAGAATACCCCAGTTGAATTGAACCCCTGTACCACCTTTCAATGCTGATTTCGTATCAAAAAGAAAATAATCGACATGGTTTTCGTAAGCTTTTAACTTGTCAAAATTAAATTCATCATGAATACTAAATGACTTGATTACGGTTAGTTGCCCGTGGATTTCGGCGCACTCTTCCGGTTGTTCCTCTCCGTGCAATTGGACAGCATCTAACTTTTCCAATCGAGCCGTTTTTAAAACGATTTGAGCGCGTTCATTTACAAAAACGCCTGTTTTCTTTGCACCCAATGATGGCAAGCTGTGATCTATGTATCGTTTTGATTTCGGATAGAATATGAATCCAATGAAATCTACTCGTTTCGAGATAATTGCAACTTGTTCAGGATCTTTTAACCCACAGACTTTAATCAGCATGAGACATTTTTTTCAGTTGAATAGATCGAATGAATTCTGCAGGATCGGATTGCTTTAAAATGCTTTCACCAATTAGCACACCGTTGTATCCAATTTTTGAAAGCTTCAATATTTCGTCATAATTGCGAACGCCCGACTCAGAGATACAAACAGTATCACTTGGGATAAAATCAAAGAGATCATAAGAAGTTTGAAGGTCTGTTTTTTGGAGGTGCAAATCGCGGTTATTAATTCCGATTATATCCACTTGATCGTTGATTTTTCGTAAGTGTGTTCGGTCGTGGCATTCCATTAGAACCTCCATTCCTAAGCTTTGCGCAATAATCGTTAGTTGTAAAGCTGTTTTTGGATCTAGAATTTCAGAGATCAACAATATGGCATCCGCACCAAAAGCCTTTGCTTCAAATAGCTGGATTTCATCAATGATAAAGTCCTTTCGAAGAAGTGGCGTTGAAGTACTTGCCTTAATTTGTTTCAAATCATCAACAGTTCCTCCAAAGAAATAGTGGTCTGTTAAGCAAGAGATCCCGGCAACATTGGCTTGGTCATATTTGGCTGCTTGTTGATAGAAGTTAATTCCAAAATCGATAATTCCTGCACTCGGGGACTTCCTTTTTATTTCTGCAATAATGGCAAATTCCTGCTCGACAATACTTTGTTTTAAAGAAGTACACTTAGATTCAAAAAGAGGTGATTTCTCATAATCGTAATATGTAAAATTCTTCCTTAATTCTTCAACCTCTTTTCGTTTTACATCAACGATTGTATCTAATATTGTTTTCATTTTAGTTCAATTTAAAGTGTTTGTTTCCTTGCCCGCTTTTGATAAAATCCATTGCTTCATTGAACGCCAACTGTAGGTTTTCACTGGGATAAAATATTTGTAGTGCACTCGCTACATTTGCCGCTACCACTGCATTTTGAGAATTTGTCCCTTCTCCTTTTAATATCGCGTTGAGAAGCTTGGCAGCGTCTTGAGTTGTGTTACCAGCGAATAGATCTTTATGCGCCAATGGCTGTTGACCATAGCTTTCGCTGTTGATTATCTCATCGGAATATTTTCCTAGAGCTCTCGTGTTATCGGTCAACGTGATTTCGTCATAACCGTCCATTCCATAAACTATTCTAAAATCACTACGCTCATTTTTCAAAACGTGTTGGTAGATTCGGGCGAGTTCCAAATTGTATGTTCCAGTCAACTGATAGGATGGTTGAGCTGGATTCACAAGTGGACCCAAAGCATTGAATATGGTTCGTACTCCTAATGCCTTTCGAATAGGTGCTACTTTCTTCATTGTTGGATGAAACAAGGGAGCGTGTAGAAAACAAATATTTTGCTTTGAAAGGCCATCCTCTAGATCTTCATTTTTCGAACTGAATTTAAATCCAAGCTCTTCCAAAACATTTGATGATCCACACGTTGAGCTAACTCCATAGTTACCGTGCTTGATGACTTTTTTGCCCATGGCTGCTAATATCAGTGCTGTAGTTGTGGAAATATTGAATGTGTTCTTCCCATCTCCACCGGTTCCACATAGATCAATTGCGTTGCTTGAATCAAGTTGAATTGGGTTGCATAATTCCAATAATGCCGATCGAAAGCCAACTAATTCTTGAAGTTGAATCCCTCGAATTTGAATTCCAACTAATACCGCTGCAATTGTTTCAGCGCTTAACTTTTCGTCTTCGATGGAATAAATAAAGTCCTTCGCTTCTTGTGAGTTAAAGGTTTCTCCATCTAAAATTTTATCGAGTAAATATTTCATCTTATTGCGTTTTTTCAATTGATGTCACCCAGTTGTTAATCATCTTTCTTCCGTGCTCCGTTAGAATTGATTCTGGATGAAACTGAACTCCTTTCACTGGAAGTTCTTTGTGCTTTATGGCCATGATTTCGTTGTCGTCCGAAAATGCTGTTGCTATAATTTCCGATGGCAACTGGTGATTAAGAGACCAACTGTGGTAGCGACCAACGGTAAACTCAATTGGAATTGAATTGAAGATTTCATCCTCACCTTGATGCTTGACCAAAGAAGCCTTTCCATGCATTGGAAACTCCAAACATTTTAGTTCTGCTCCGAAGTATTCCGCAATTGCTTGATGTCCTAAACAAACGCCTAGAATGGGTTTCTGAGATTGATAGGTTTCAACAATTTCCATAAGCCTGCCAGCTTCTGAAGGAATTCCAGGGCCAGGTGAAAGTAGAATAGCATCACACGAATTAAGTTCATCAAAATTGATTTTATCATTTCGCTGGATCACCGTTTCAATAGTTTCGATTTCATTTAAGTATCGAACCAAATTGAAAACGAATGAGTCGTAATTGTCTATAACTGTAATTTTCATAATGTCTGTTGTTTCTTGATTTGAGAATGATTTTTTTGAGTTTCGGAAATTGCCTTTCGAACGGCCCCAAGTTTATGATGCACTTCCTGCATTTCTCTTTGTGGGTTTGAATCTAGAACCACTCCAGCGCCTGCGCGGTAGTGCAAATTGTTGTTCTTGCTCAGGATACTTCGAATGACGATTGCCATATTTAGATCTCCTTTCGATCCAATCATTCCTATGGCACCTCCGTAAAAGTCACGGCTCGATTTTTCATATTGATTGATGAGCTCTAATGCTCTCGGTTTTGGTGTTCCTGAAAGCGTCCCAGCAGGGAAGGAATGGCTTAAAGATTCAAAACTTTTGTCCTCAATAAGTTCACCTGTAACTTTGGAAACGAGATGCGAAACATGACTGAAACTTTGAATCTCCTTGTAAGATTCCACTTTTACTTTGGTGCAATCTCGACTTAGATCATTTCGTGTGAGATCAACTAACATGGTATGTTCCGCATTTTCTTTTTCGTCATCGATTAAGAATTGAAGTTGCAACGCATCAAATTCTTCAACACCCGTTTTGGGAACAGTTCCGGCAATTGGATGGATCTCGGCTTTTCCTTTTTTAATGAGCAGTTGAGCTTCGGGAGAGGAACCGAAAAGCTTGTATTCTTCAAAATCAAAATAGAACAAATACGGCGAAGGATTCAATTGACGAAGTGTTCTGTACACTTCAAAGTCATCTCCAAAAAACGACTGCTGGAATGCATTGGATAAAACCAATTGGAACACATCCCCACGTTTGCAGTGCTCGATTCCTTTTTGAACGAGTTGCTCAAATTCAGAATCACTGAATTCCGATTTTTCATTTCCAAACAGTTCGAAGGGGAGAGAGGTTGTGGAATTGTTTTTTAAGATTTGACTCAATTCTTCGACTTCGAAAGTTGGAGATAAATTGTTTTCGATGAGGAATCCTTCGCTCGTAAAATGATCAATTACGATTATATATTTGAATAGAAATAAGTGGAGAGATGGCAGGTTTAAATCACTTTTGGATGGACTGATATGCGTTTCGTCATGGAGAGAGTTTTCGAAGCCTAAGCGTCCAAAGAAACCATTGAATTTGGTGTCATTGAATTCATAAGAGCTTAAAATATCTTGTATTTGAATGGAATGTTGCAGCTCTGAATTCAATTCGATTTCACGTGTTTCATCTTGTTGAATGATTCGAACTGTAGAATTGATTTGTTTGATTTCAACAATGGGCTCAAAACCTATGAAAGATTTGCTGTCCTGCCTAGAATGATAATCGTTGCTTTCCAACAGGCATGTCTTTCGATAGTTGTTTCTCACCGCCAGATAAAGATTGACCGGTGTGTAGAGATCAGCATTGAATTGTATTATTTGAGAATGAATTTTCATTTAAAAAAGGTGTTGGGAAAAGTAGGGAACAAAAAAAAAACGACCTGTCTGGTGAGACAAGCCGTTTTATAAATATGAGATCAAATTATAAACTGAGCCACGCACACCAACTGTTCGTTGAGTGCCACCAATTCATATTTTGTGTTGTTCTGTTCATGAGTACAAAGATTCAAAATTAATTTTCAATTGCGCAAATTTTATTCCATTTTTTTTGAAATCATCTTTTTTCCAAAAAGAAGTACTTAAAGTTGTTGAGTTATTGAGTGAGCTAAAGTTGGAGGATAGACTCGAAATAAGAAGAATTCAAGTTAGAAAACCTATCATAGAAAACTCTAGTCACTTTTTTTTGAGTTCATTAGGATTTGAATTAAATTTTTAGAAAGCTTTGTATCGATGAAAACACAAATTCAAAACAAATTGATTCTTTGGTGGCCAACTAGACTTTACTAGCTGGGAAGAAACCAATATATTTAAAATTGAAGTCTCTCTCGGTTCACCCGAAAGAGACTTTTTTTATGCTTGATAAACTGGGGTTCAGTGAACAATTGAATAACTTTAGAGAACCAATTTAATGCGATTTGATATTGAATTAAATAAGAATAAATTATGAGCTGGTTAGACGTATATGGACGTCCTGTGCAAATTTCAGGGCCATGCAGTGCAGAGAGTGAAGAGCAAGTTTTACAAACTGCTTTGGACTTAAAAGCAACAGGTAAAATTCACGTATTAAGAGCTGGAATTTGGAAGCCTCGAACGCGACCAAATTCTTTTGAAGGAGTCGGTGAAATAGGATTGAAATGGTTGGTAAATGCCGGTAAGGAAACGGGATTGAAAGTAACAACGGAAGTTGCGAATGCCAAACACGTTGAAATGGCCTTAAAGGCTGGTATTGACGTATTGTGGATTGGAGCGAGAACAACCGTGAATCCATTTACCGTTCAAGAAATAGCTGATGCGTTGAGAGGAACTGATGTTCCTGTTATGATTAAGAATCCGGTCAATCCTGATCTGTCGTTATGGCTTGGTGCGTTTGAAAGATTTGAAGCTGTCGGACTAACTGATTTGTCTGGAATTCATAGAGGCTTTTCAGTGTACAACCATGTGAAATATAGAAATGTTCCAAGTTGGGAGATCCCAATTGCCTTAAAGGAACGAAGATCCCATACTAAGATAATTTGTGACCCAAGTCATATTACCGGAAACCGTGATTTGTTATTGGAAGTAAGTCAAAAAGCGATGGATTTGAATTTCGACGGATTGATGATTGAAGCACATCCTGATCCTGATAATGCTTTGTCAGATTCGGCGCAGCAAGTTACTCCTCAGCGTTGGTCAGAAATGATGGATCAATTGATTTTAAGATCGCATGAAGTTTCAACAGATATCGCGGAAACAATAGACGATATTCGAGGACGATTGGGTTCATTGGACGATCAATTATTTGACTTGTTAAGTGAACGAATGCTCTTAAGTGAGGAGGTTGGCCAATTGAAAAGAGAAAATAACATCACCATTCTTCAAGAGGAACACTGGAAAAAGGTCATTAATTCTAGATTAGAAAATAGTGACTATTACAATTTAACAACTCAATTCGTTAGAAAAATAATGGACGCAGTTCACCAAGAATCGATTCGTCATCAAACTAAAGTGATGAATTCTAAAAAGTGATTTTACACATAATTCAAATAGCATGAAGGGATATATTGTTTTAGGGTTACCCTTTTAGATCGCAGAGTATTTAATTGACTGATAGGTGATTGGGTTTTCTTTAATCATTCTATAAAGAAGTTTTTCTAGGATTGTTTCTCTGAAATTCAATCGGTTAAACCGAAAGAAATACTCTTCAATATATTGATTTAGAGTCTCTTTGTTGCAGTATGAATGTACGCCTCTCAACCAGTTTTTGAAGTTTCTTATTTGAAGATGTAACATTTTGAAATTTTGTCCTTTG
>JABSPC010000660.1 GCA_013215515.1 Crocinitomicaceae bacterium | reverse complement strand
ATTTTGACATTTCCAGGTGTTCCCATGGCAATAAATGCAGTGTACCATTCTCCATCAATTTGCGCATTGACTGTGAGAGGGATTAGAGAGAGAATAACGAGTAAGGTTTTCATATTAAATTGAGTAAAATTTGGCTGTTGTTTACTGTACTATAATTTGTACCTAAAAATGCGATCCTAGAGTGGAACTCAACTTCTGGCAATTCCGTTTTTATTTTTTCTTGAATCAGATTTTGAAATTCAATGGCATCTTTGGCAAGTGAACAAACACTATATAAATTTGTGCCTAAGATCATATTTTCATTGACGACTATGTGTCCCGAAGATGATAAAACGTTGATCAGTTTCAACTTAACTCCAGTTGCTTGGCTGGAATAGAATACATGAACCCTTGCGGATTCAATTAAAGCTTGAATTGCATCTTCTGAAGGGTTGGTTATCAGTTCAACATTGTGTTTCTCGCAAATTTTAATTAATTCTGGCGAGGGGTCTTTTCCCGCAATTTTCAACTTATTCTCTAGGTTTAGATTAGAAAACACCTCGTTTATGAGCCATTTTGCTCCTATTTCATTTTCTTCAACAGAAAGATTACCATGAAATAGGAATGAATCATCGGTCTCTCTTTTAGCCGCTCCAGAAATCTCTTTTGATGCCGCGGGAAGTACCTCAAGAGAATCCGAATACTGTTTGAAATGATTAGCATCGGATTCTTTGATGGCAAGAATATGAGTAGCGTACTTCAATTGAGATTCGAACTTCTTCAACTTCCTGGATTCGCCGGAATAGAAACGTTTCGTTAACCCTTTATTATTCTTCGCGAGTTCTGCGTAGTACTCATGCTCGATGTTGTGCGTTCGAACTATTTTCGTTCTGTTTTTGAGACATGCATCATCTAGCGAATAGCACGTATGAAGACCTTCAAAGAGAATAGGAGAATCATCCAAGGATAGATTCGACATTAATTGCTTGGAATTTCTCGTTTTCACTATAAATGGAGTTTTACCAATAGTATCAAAAACGGACTTTTTCCGAGGATAATAATGAACGGCTTCGGTGTATTTCAAAAGTTCATCTTGCTGAGGCCTTCCGTACTCATAGCAGTGCAGCGTAATCTTAACACCCAACTTATGCAAAGCCTTCAACCTGTAAAACACGTCAATTGCTCCGCCATAATCCGCAGGATAGGGCACATCAAATGAAACGATATGGAGCTTTTTATCTGTCAGAGATTCTTTTGTAAATCGTTGCTAATACTTTGGTTTCGTTTTCCCAATTTTCCACTTTTGCTGCTATCAAGCAATTTGCCTTATACTTAGCTAAGCGATCTGAATCGGCAAATAGTGCGTTTATGGTTTCGGCTAATTTATCGACGGTAAACTCCTCTAGAATTTCACCAATATCATGTGTTCTTACGACGTGCGTAACTTCTTTAAGATCGGTAGCGACAACAGCCGTTTCGGTATGCATATAATCAAATACTTTATTGGGTAGCGAAAGGCGGTAATTCATATTGGTTGGCTTGTCCAGTGTAAGTCCAATATCCGCGTGATACGTATAATTCATCATGTCTTTATACGGCTTTTTGCCATAAAAAACCACCTTGCTTTCGAGTTCCAATTGGGCCACTCGTTCTTTTAATTGAGGTAAAACATCTCCGTCACCAACTATCATCAACACAGCGTCAATTTGTCGCATTGCTTCAACAGCTTCTTCTGCACCTCGATCAATATTGATTCCAGCACCTTGTAAAATAATTAAGCGCTTGTTTCCAGGAATCTCTAATTCAATTTTACTTTGTAGATTTTCTGGTTTCCAAAGAGGTGAGATATTGCGTACAACCTTAATGTCCTTGGTGTAAAGGTCACTGTAGATATTTGCAATTGAATTGTTAACCGTATAGATTTTAGTCAATTTAGGAAAAACTATTCGCTCAATCTTAAGCCAAACTCGTTGCACCTTTGGACGGTTAATTAACTCTGGAACCTCTGTGAAATACTCGTGAGAATCATAAACCAATTCCGTTTTGCGCTTAAACTTATTCGCCATGTGGTTGGCCAGCAAGGTGTCTAAATCATTAGAAACTAGGACGTCTGCTTTTTTTAAGAGTAAAAATAAGAACAAACGCATATTGAAAAATGCATAGAATAGAGCTCCCTTTTCAAAGAGGAGTCGAATGCGCTTTGTTTTGTAATCACGCACGGGAAGTGGAATGCTATATTTTCGTTTGCGCCCGACCAAAAGGACGTCATAGCCTGATTCATGAAGGAAAGTACAAACCTTGTGAACGCGTTGATCCGTGTAGAGATCGTTAGTAACTGAGACTATAGCCTTGAGCCGTTTCGACATTAGTCGAAGGTAAGAATTTCGTCAGATTATTAGAAAAATATAATTAGAATAATTGATGTTGCAAGAAGCAATGCAAAAATGCCCATGATTATCCAGAAAGCTATAAGCCATTTTCGAGCACGTTCCT
>JABSPC010000066.1 GCA_013215515.1 Crocinitomicaceae bacterium | reverse complement strand
GCATAAGCATGGTTATCCGCTCGACACTCTTTTTGATTGTAATAAAATACCACCCTTCACTTCCAATCAATACTGTTTTACTTGGAGACACCTTAAATTGCTGAACTTTCCAACGGTTGTTTAAGGAAATAAATAGATCTCTAAATCCAAAGTTATCTTTGTAATACCTTTCATACGATGCTATAAAACTATCAGCCGATTTCGTATCAACATCCTTCCACGTTGCCAATTCTCTTTTCTCATCAAAGGACTCCACTTCACCAATTTCAATAAAAGTCCTAATCATTTGAATAGAGGGAATAATTCGAATGCAAAAGAACAACAGAACGAATATCAACTTCTTGATATCGCTCAGCTTAAACCCTTTATTTTTATTCGTAGTTCCCATTTCTAAAATCTTAAATAAATGGATTGTATGTATCACTTGCGATTTCAGTAATCGAGAAAAAGAAGATGAGGAAGAGAAAAAGAAGGTATAGAACCGTTCTTAATTCCATATAAACTCGAAGTTTAGAAACTCCAGTACTGGACTCAATAAACTGAATTCCCTTTTTGACATTAACGGAAAATAAGATCCCAAGTAAAAGAGCAAGTAAAGTGTAATTATTGACGAATGGCAGTACTGAATTATCCGTACCGTTTCCGAACAAGACGCCTAAATATTCAAAAGCATCAGAGATATCTTCTATTCTGAAGAACACCCATCCAATCATTACAACCAACAGCAAGTACAGGTGTTGAATCGGAGGAAAAACCTTTGATAAAATATTACTGAACCCTAAGCGTTCTATAATCAAGAACAAACCGTGAAACACGCCCCAGAACATATAACTCCAACTTGCGCCGTGCCAAAAACCAGTTAAAACAAAAACGATCAACAGGTTTAAGTAGGTTCGCCCCTCCCCTTTTTTGTTTCCTCCTAATGGTATGTAGAGATAATCCCTAAACCATGTCGATAATGAAATATGCCACCGCCTCCAAAAGTCCCGAATTGATCTTGCGACGTACGGGAAATTGAAATTTTCTTCAAAGTCAAAACCGAGAATTTTCCCAAGTCCAATTGCCATGTCTGAATATCCAGAAAAGTCAAAATAGATCTGTACTGTATAAGCAAGAATTCCAACCCAAGCTGCAAAAGAACTCAGTTCACCAACATTACTGTCAAAGATTGCATCCGCTATTTGCGCAGCACCATTCGCAATTATGACCTTCTTGGCAAAACCAACAATGAACCTTTTGCTCCCTTCATACAGTCGGTCTAAAGTCGCTCGGCGCTTATCAATTTGATCCATGATATCCGTATACCGAACAATCGGACCTGCGATCAATTGAGGAAAAAGAGAAATATAAAGCCCAATTTTAATAGGATTCATTTGAGCTTTGGCTTGATTTCGATACACATCAACGATGTATGAAATCCCTTGAAAGGTAAAGAATGAAATTCCAATTGGCAGATTAATTTTATCCAAATGCATCCGATCCGTTCCTGTCAACACAAGAAAATCATTGATGTTATCAAATAAGAAATTGAAGTATTTAAACCAAAAAAGAAGTCCCAGATTAAGAATAATTCCGATAGTCAGAATGAGTTTTCGCTTGTCGCTAGGCTGATTCATCATTACTCCTACCGTATAATTCAGGAGGATAGATGCAATCATGATTACAACGATTTACGACTCACCCCACGCGTAGAAAAATAAACTCGCAAAAAGTAGAATCACATTTCTTACGCGAATGGGCATTGCAATACTTCCAATCAAAACGATAGGAAGAAATAGAAAAAGGAATATGACCGATGAAAAAATCATTAAGGAGCCAAAAGTAAAGTATTACCATAAATTAATCGTAGCCGATCATTCTTTATTTCATTTTAACCTGAGTTCGACTCTGAAATTTACGGAAGAATATAAAAATGTGTTTGAATACGAGGCAAATTTTTAAGTAATAGCGAGCTATCGCTAGGAAATTTAACGGTGTAGGCAGATTCATTTGTATATAGCATGATTTATGTCAGATTAAAACAGCCGAATTTTTCGCCATTATCTCTTGATAACAACCCGTCATTACTAAGCAATTAAATTTCAAATCCTACTA
Source organism: Crocinitomicaceae bacterium (assembly GCA_013215515.1). GTDB lineage: Bacteria > Bacteroidota > Bacteroidia > Flavobacteriales_D > Crocinitomicaceae > UBA4466. Next base: position 794 of record JABSPC010000066.1, on the reverse strand, counting down.
TTTTAAGGCGATCTTACGAAATTTCAGAGTCGAACTCAGGTTTTTACTATTTTTAAGGGATCAACAACTAACCATGGCACTTCGAATAACATCTTACGAACAATATCAAAAAGAGTATCAAAAAAGTATTGATAACCCTACTCAATTTTGGGAAGAAATAGCGGATACGTTTACCTGGAAGAAGAAATGGAATAATGTCCTAGATTGGGATTTTACGACTCCAGATGTTAAGTGGTTTGAAGGTGGAAGCCTGAACATTACCGAGAATATGTTGGATAGACATCTTGCGGAGAATGGTGACAAAGTTGCCTTTCATTGGGAGCCAAACGATCCTGACGCTCAAGACAAAAGCATTACTTATAATGAACTGCACGTTGAGGTTTGCAAAATGGCCAATGCATTAAAATCATTGGGTGTTGAGAAAGGCGATCGAATTTGCATATACATGCCGATGACGCTAGAGGGAGTGGTTTCGATCATTGCCTGTGCAAGAATTGGTGCAGTTCACTCCATTGTTTTTGCTGGATTTTCGCCTACCGCTCTTTCTGATAGAATAAACGACGCTCAAGCAAAAGTGGTCATCACAGCTGATGGATTGAACCGAGGAACGAAACAAGTTGAGCTCAAGGGAATGGTTGATATAGCACTTGAAACGTGTACTTCTGTTGAAAGCGTAATTGTATTGAATTGTATTGACTGCGGTTCAAACATGCAAGAAGCGCGAGATCTAGACTATCATTGTCTTATTGCTGACATGCCTGAACAATGTGAAGCGACGGAAATGCAAAGCGAAG
>JABSPC010000659.1 GCA_013215515.1 Crocinitomicaceae bacterium | reverse complement strand
GTGATATCCATGAATTCCTTCACCTTTTTCAGAACCTGAAGCAGGGTCATTTGTACCTAAAAATTTAACATCATCAAGAACAGCTACTGTACCAGCTGTTCCAAAGGCATCCAATTCACCACCTCTAAATCCTGCAGCATCAGCGCTTATTAAACCACCTGCATTAATGTCCAAATGCGAATTCACTTCTATATCGACCACTCCGCCTGTTGTGCCATCCCAAATATTTGGAACAATAGAGCCAGTACCCGTTATTGTAAGTGTATCATAACGTGGAATTCGAACAATTTGCACATGTCCAGATAATCCATCATATGAATTCACCAAATTACATCCTAGTTCAATTGTATTCCCTCCAGTAATACTTAAAACTTCAATTTCCTCAAACTTTCCCGAATTCCCATAACCATTAGTTGGATTATTAAAAATGTCCATGTGAATTAGAGCTCCCCATTCGTGGGCATGATGTTTCCAAGAATTTGACCAGCGATATGGTGCAGGAATTGTATATGTCCCCCATAGAAGATCATGTGGGTATGTATCGCAATTGAGAACAGCTCCTTGCATTTGGATTATCATTACTAAATCTCCAGGTGCTAATGGAGTTGCTCCAAAGGCTCCTCCAATCATGGAATTGCTAGTAACTGTTAAAATTGAAGTCCCTGCTGCTGCAGCTACCGTAAGGTTTGTATACGTGTTTACAACCGTATTTGCCGCAGAAATGGTCTGATTGCCTTCCTTGCCTCTTTGAGCATTAGAAGTGAACAGTATCATTACTCCAAGGCACGTAAGGAATAATCGAAGCGTAGTTTTCATAGTTTCGTAAGTTGGTTAACCCGTTGTATCAGACGAAAATAATGAAAATTTGGTTGGTTTTATGTATATTTTTTTGTCACCTCGCGTACGACAAGACTAACTGCGGGGCATATTTCTATGTTATTACGGGTGAGATCCAACACTTGGTGCATCTTTTTCCTGTTGGTGTGAGGGTACTCTCTGCAGGCCTGAGGACGAACATCATAGATAAAACAGCTATTATCTTCTCCCAAAAATGTGCAGGGTGAATTTTTAAGAACCCAGTCACCATCTTCATCTTTTCGAAGGTAATTATTTTCAATATTTTTAGCAGGTTCTTTGAATTTTTTAGCAATTCGCTGAATATCGACATCACGAAAGATAGGACTTGTTGTTTTACAACAATTTCCACAAGAAAGACAATCTATTTTTTCAAATGCCTTGTCGTGTGCCTCATGAAATACGTCATCTAGATACTTAGGCCGTCTTCGTTTTAGTTTGTTGAACATTTTATCCACTTCAAGAAGTTCTTCTTTGCTGTAATTTAAATCGTCTTGATATTCCATAAATAATGGTCTTGTTAAAATGTAGAAACGAAAATTGGCTTTATATTTGGCTACGAAATTAAGCAATAATGGATAAATACGACCTAGTTGTTATTGGAGGGGGACCTGCTGGATACGCAGCAGCGATGAGGGGGATTGACTTTGGAAAAAAGTATGCTTGATCGAAGCTGATAAAATAGGCGGAGCGGGCGTGTATAAGGGCGCGCTTTCATCAAAAACTTTATGGGAAATTTCCAATAGGGTAGCCTATATAAATGAAACATTGGTCGGTGAAGGTCGAAAGTCCTATGAACCACAGTGGTCGCAGATTAAAAAGACTTTGGACGAAGCAATTTTTGAGCGCAAATTCCAATATTCTTGTCATATCAAATTACTTCAGAACGAAACTGAACTTAAATCTTTTAAATATAAACGAGGTTGGGGAAGCTTACTTTCTGAGCATGAGGTTCTAATCGTACATGGCGATCAAGAAGAAACCATTTGGGGAGAAAATATAATTCTCGCTACTGGGAGCAGGCCTCGTAAAATTTCAAGCATCCCTGTTGATGAGAAAAGCATTTTAACCAGTGATGGTATTGATTCACTAACGGATTACCC
>JABSPC010000658.1 GCA_013215515.1 Crocinitomicaceae bacterium | reverse complement strand
GATAGTCCATCAGACACATCTCCTACAAATGCTACAACTGGATTCACTGTACAGTTATCTGCTTCATTCGTAATCAACGTTGGATCATTTAATGGAACATCTCCGATACATTCAACATTTACAGTTGCTGGTGCAGTCCCTGTTGGATTCGTTACATCGTTCACAATGATTAATTGATCAACTGTGATTTGGTTTCCACAATCATCAGTGATTGAATATGTTCTTGTGATCGTTTCAGGACAGGATAGTCCATCAGACACATCTCCTACAAATGCTACAACTGGATTCACTGTACAGTTATCAGCTTCGTCATTTACATCTAAAATGTTTTCTGTTGGAACATCTCCAATACATTCAACATTCACTGTTGCTGGTGAAGTTGCTGTTGGATTTGTAACATCCATTACAGTAATCAATTGAGTTACCAGAACTATATTTCCACAAACATCAGTAATTGAATATGTTCTTGTTATCGTTTCTGGACAAGATAGCCCATCACTTACGTCTCCAACAAATGCAACAACCGGTACTCCTTGGTTATCTGCTTCATTTGTGATCAATAATGGATCAGCTGCTGGTACATCTCCGATACACTCAACATTAACTGGCACTGGAGCTGTTCCTGTTGGTAAGATTGGATCGGTAATTATAGTAAGGTGTGTTACATTGATTGTGTTTCCACAGTCATCCGTTACACTATAGATTCTTGTAATTGTTTCTGGACAAGGATTGTTGTCACTCGTTTCACTTACAAATGCCACTACCGGGTTTACAGTACAGTTATCTGCTTCATCAATTACAACTGTTATATCAACTGGTGGTATTGGACCTCCAGGTGCTATTGTCGTTGCTGGATCAGTTGCCGTTGGATCGATTGTATCATCAACAGTGATTGTTTGAGTTACCGTTGCGTTGTTTCCACAAGCATCAGTGAAGGTCCAAGTTCTTGTGATTGTTCCTCCACAAGGACCTCCGATTAAAGCTCCATCAACTCCAGTTGCGTTTGCCGCTCCATCACAGTTGTCTGTCCAACCTAGATCAGTCATTGCTGGAACATCTCCGATACATTGAACCGATACATCAGCAGGTGGTAGCGCGAATACTGGCACTTGAGTATCTTGAACAGTGATTATTTGAGTCTCCGTTGCATTGTTTCCACAAGCATCAGTGAAGGTCCAAGTTCTTGTGATTGTTCCTGGACAAGCAAGTCCATCACTAACATCAGCTCCTGTTACCGTTCCTGGTAAATCACAGTTGTCAGTATATCCTAGATCAATCATTGCTGGGACATCTCCGATACATTGAACAGCTAATGCTACAGGTGTTCCTGCGATTACTGGTACTTGTGTATCCTGAACTGTAATGGTTTGCGTTACCGTTGCAGATACATTTCCACAAGCATCCGTCCAAACCCAAGATCTAGTGATTGTTTCAGGACATGAAAGACCGTCACTAACATCACTTCCTGTTACAGTTCCTAAAGGATCACAATTGTCTGTATATCCTAAATCAGTCATTGCTGGAACATCGCCAATACATTGAACGGCTGCTGCCGCAGGTGGTACATCCATTACTGGTGCCGTAACATCCATTACCGTGATTGTTTGTGTTACGAAAATGAAGTTTCCACAATTATCAGTCACTCTATATCTTCTCAATATTGTCTCAGGACATGAAAGTCCATCTGATGTATCGTCTTCCCAAGTTACAACTGGAATACCTCCGTTATCTGCTTCGTCTGTTACAACTGGTGGATTTGGTGCTGGAACATTTACTTGACATTCAACATTGATTGGTACTGGATTTGAAGCCGTCGGCATTATAGCATCTCCAATTGTAAATGTTTGTTCAACAGTAATTGAGTTCCCACAATCATCAGTAATAATATAAGTTCTTGTAATAATTTCTGGACAGTTACCTCCATCACTCACATCACCTCCGTCCGTTATAGTTGGATTAACAGTACAATTATCAGCCGCATCCATAACTTGAGTTGGATCGAATACTGGTGGAACACCTGATCCAGCTCCTGGATTAGATGCTGTTGGTGGTGTTGTATCATCAACTGTGATTGTTTGAGTTACTGTTGCGTTGTTTCCACAAGCATCAGTGTATGTCCAAGTTCTTGTGATTGTTCCGCCACAAGGATCAGTCAAAGCTCCATCTACTCCAGTTGCGTTTGCTGCTCCATCACAGTTATCTGTCCAACCTAGATCAGTCATTGCTGGAACATCGCCTACACATTGAACTGCTATATCAGCAGGTGGTAGCGCGAATACTGGTACTTGAGTGTCTTGAACAGTGATTGTTTGAGTTACTGTTGCAGATATATTTCCACAAGCATCCGTCCAAACCCATGAACGTGTAATTGTTTCTGGACAAGTAAGCCCATCACTAGCATCACTTCCTGTTACCGTTCCTGCTGGATCACAGTTGTCTGTATATGCTAAATCAGTCATTGCTGGTACATCTCCAATACATTGAACTGCGAAAGCTGCTGGCGGTGCGTTCATAACTGGCGCTGTTACATCCATTACCGTAATCGTTTGCGTTACGAAAATGAAGTTTCCACAGTTATCTGTTACTCTATATCTTCTTAAAATCGTTTCTGGACACGAAAGTCCATCTGATGTATCGTCTTCCCAAGTTACAACTGGAATGCCTCCGTTATCTGCTTCGTCTGTTACAACTGGTGGATTTGGTGCTGGTACATTTACTTGGCATTCAACATTGATGGGTACTGGATTACTCGCCGTTGGCAGAATAGCATCTCCAATTGTAAATGTTTGTTCAACTGTAATTGAGTTTCCACAAGCATCAGTTACTATATAAGTTCTTGTAATTATTTCTGGACAGTTACCTCCATCTGAAATATCACCTCCATCTGTTACTGTTGGTACTCCACAGTTATCAGCCTCATCAGTAACCTGAGTAGGATCAAATATTGGTGGAAGACCAACTTGTGGCGCTGGATTAGATGCTGTTGGTAGTGTTGTATCATCAACAATGATTGTTTGCGTTACTGTTGCATTGTTTCCACATGCATCAGTATACGTCCACGTTCTTGTGATTGCTCCTCCACAAGGATCTGTTAATGCTCCATCTACTCCGGTAACAGTACTTGCTCCGTCGCAGTTGTCTGTCCAACCTAGATCAGTCATTGCTGGAACATCGCCAACACATTGAACTGCTAAATCAGCAGGCGGTGCAGCGAATACTGGTACTTGAGTATCGTGAACAGTGATAGTTTGAGTTACCGTTGCGTTGTTTCCACAAGCATCAGTGAATGTCCAAGTTCTTGTAATAGTCTCTGGACATGATAAT
>JABSPC010000657.1 GCA_013215515.1 Crocinitomicaceae bacterium | reverse complement strand
GATGTTACATGTGTACTGCTTCACTTTAAATTTGCAGGTGACTTCAAGCAGTACTTCACTCGGGAGGTGTCTGTTGAAGGGCGTTTGGCGGAAACCAAGAGGCGTCATTTGCAATATTTGACTGCATTAGATAGTTTCTCGTCTGGCGAGTCTTTGGATTCGGATATTTCTGTTGCATATCAATCAAGCCAACAGCTGGTTGAATTGGGGTTGATAAAAACAACGGATGAATTCGATGCTCAAAATAAAGAGTAAATGTACTTCGTAGATTTAAAGAATGTAACAATGGATTTACTTAAGTTGGCTCCAGTGCACTATGTCTGGATGTCATTATTGTATGTAATGGTTATATTGTTTAGCCGTTTCATTGCATTCTTATTATTTTTTATAGAGACTGGCTTCTTGATCATCGCTGGTATTTATTGCAGCCATTGTTCTGTAATCTCATATAGCTGTCTTCATTCAGCTTGAGCGGCACCACTATTTAGAGTGACGCCCTTCTTTTCAGTGAAAAGGTCTGGTTTAAAGAATGATGTTGGGTGGCAGCATCTTCTTATAAAATGTTTAGTTTTGTTCTTATTTCAGCACCTTGCTTGCTCGAAAACTAGGAGCGCAGCGAGAATTTCCATTTTGTTGGGCGGTTTCCTAGTTGCCTTTGTGAATTGGAGTTATCAAAATTGTAGCCAAATATCTCAATGTCTTTGGCGTATACTTCTGCCACGATAGAAACTAATTTATCATTATAATAATCCATATATGAGTTATGATTACTCTTGTTTAAATTAGGTAATTTACGGTTTATCCTATGCGATTCACTATATAGGAAAAATTTCTCAATATTTTCGAAGAAAGCAGAGGAATCTAGGTTAAGCTTGCCTCATTTTTCTAGTATGAAATGATATTGCGGATGAAAGTGAATTATTTCCCATATATTACTTTTATTCACTCAGTTAGTTACAAAGTCTTCAAAAGTTGAAATATCTTTAAGTTCTCGTTGCCGAACTTATTTATGAAACAAAGACATCGTGGATATTTCTGTGGTGATTATGCTTCGTGCGTCTTTGGTGCGACATTCATTCGAGGTGACATAACGGATTGTCGCTGTCTGGGATAATGTTATTTCGCTGTTGTTGATGATGGCACGCGTACGCGAGTGGCAATTGCAGACATGAGGATGGAAGAGAGGGTCAGTCCATGTATGAACAGGCTGTGAATTTCGGAGATCTTGCACTGAGGTCTGAGAGTATATGAGATGTCAGTCACGAATCGTCATGAAAATGTAGATACAGATTGTGTCTACAGTATCTAACCTTGAAATTCAGGTAAACATGGAATAAACAAAATATATTTCTCTTCGTGGATCCAGTAAATTCTCCCTGTAATGCAGAAGCTTTAAAAGAGCCAAAACACCCATTTATGATATTGCATATCCTGTTTTTTTGAGGAAAGATCCAGGCATCATGAAAGAAAGATACGGGTAGTACAGGGTCTTCGTAATAAAATAAAGAAAAATGAGTACAGGATAAGACATCCAAGTCTCCGGTTTTTATTACGACTCACTATAAACTACATCCAATATAAATTGCGACGCTTCATTGGATTAAATTCCTAACAGTTCATTCCCTTGTCGTGTCATAAATCAAAGCCCTCACGGAGATGGTAATTGAGTTTTCCTCACGCGACCACGAATCAATCATGCGACAATTACACATGTCGGATTCAATGCGGAAAAGAAATAGAGGTGTGAGGTAATTTATGCATCCCAAAACTGATGTAACATCTTCATTGAAAGATGAATCCTAAAAACAATACGATTTCGCATGCAATACATTCAAAGACAGGATTATTCTTAAGAGATTTCTGATATAGTGTGTTTGCATCCAGCACCTGTATAGGAATACAGCTGATAAGTATAAGCAGTGCACTTAAAGAATAAAACGGGTTGTGTATTGACTTGAACTCATTCACACACTATTATAAAAAATGGCCGCAGTTGAATAGAATGATGAGAATAACTGTGCTAGATCCATAAAATGAGTAGAAGGCCGCTTGTGAAAAAGATAATAAAAAAGATAATAAAAATAATAAAAACCCCATATTTGACACGCAGAGAGGTCTCTAGGATTCGCGGTGGCTTGGAGGACGGGGCTGAGTTAACGCTGAAAGACTTAAGTAGATATGGGGGATATTTGCTGCATTTAAATGAGTATGTAGAGAGTAGGTATGCTTTCGATGTGCTGGTTAAAAAATATCCGAATGAGTTCCAGGGCTACCGTGGGTTAGCTCGTGTTTCCCAAAAGATGGGAGATAATGAAGCCGCACTCGAGTTTTGGGCTGTCTGTTTTGCAAAATGCAATAATAAATCGGATTCAGCCTATCGAAGGGATAGGATGCAGTATGGGGATCTCTTGAATGTATGGGGGCGATGTAATGAATCGGAAAAAATATTTAAGCAGCTCTTGATTGACGATCCACGGAATCAAGAAATTTTAACAGCATTAGCTAGAACAGCGCGAATGGCGGAACGATATGAGTTGGCGGTGCAAAGGTGCGATGAATTGGTGCGGCACTTCCCTGATAAAGTAAAATATAAAAAAATGTACATCCATGCTGTGTTGGCCATTTTGGACATTGATCGAGCACAGGGTTTTTACGAGCAGAATCTTGAAAAAAAATCAGATCTAGGTTATAAATTACTTCAAGTTGATATACTTGTGTCACAAATAAAATTGGAAGATTCCCTAAAACTACTCGATCATTTACAGGTGGAATACCCAGACGATTCTTCAATAGCCGTGAAGAAGTCGATAATTTTAATAGGAAAATGTAAGACATCAGGTGATTTATCATTTGCCCGGCAGGCTTTATTTGAACTTGAAAAATTTCAGGACCAATATCTTGCCATTCCCTCATTGCTGGAAAGCGTGATTGCCGTATTAATTATTTTGGGTGAAGATGAAAGGGTTTCGAGGCTCATTCTGCAATTGCCTGATGATCGCAAAAGGGCAATGGATTATAAAGTTCGAAGTCTATATATGGAAGGAGATATAGCGGGTGCAAAACATTTGTGGGAAAAATTAAACAAGAAGTATTTCATTTCTTCAGTGCGAGCCATTGATCCAGGAACATTGAATAAGGTAGACTTAAAACAAATTGAGATATCGAGTGATTCGATCCTTTTATTTACTGTTGTTCGCAATGAACGCTGGCGTTTGCCATTTTTTTTGGAACACTACCGTTCTTTGGGGGTGGATCGTTTTTTCTTTGTTGATAACGATTCTAATGACGGCACCACAGAGTATCTTCATGAACAAAATGATGTTCATATTTACTGGACAGATCAAAGTCACGCAGAGGCACGTTGCGGAATGCAGTGGGTAAATCATTTGGTTGAAGAGCACGGGATGGATAAATGGTGTCTCTTTGTAGATGTGGATGAAGCGCTTGTTTTTCCTCACTCGGAGAAATGTGGCTTACGTAAACTCTTGAAATATATGGATGATAAAGGTCAGGAGGCTTTGTACGGATTCATGTTAAATATGTATGCGCCGGATCTAGCGTCTG
>JABSPC010000656.1 GCA_013215515.1 Crocinitomicaceae bacterium | reverse complement strand
TTGTAAAGATGGAATGGTTGGTTCTCAGCCTTATAGAAATTGCGATTTGTATAGTTCTGTATATACAATAGGAGGTCGAGATGGTAAAACGATTATTTGGTCTGAATTGGAAAACTTGGGTGATAAGATTAATTCTTCCGATGGTTGGGAAGGTCAACCGTCGTTGTCCGCAGATGGTAAAACGTTGTATTACACGGCAAATACTCCTGAAACGAATGACAATGACATCTTCGTAGTTAAAAGACAAGCTGATGGTACTTGGGGGTATCCAAGAGCATTTGATGAAATTAATACACTAGGGAAGGATAAGAGCCCTTTTTTGCATCAAGATAGTGAGACCTTATATTTTGTTTCACAGTGTAGTAAAGACCGACCAGGAATTGGAGGGTTGGATATTTTTTATATTCGACAAGATGAAAAGGGAGTTTGGTCAAAACCGAAAAATATTGGTTATCCTATTAATACTGCCGACGATGAATTGGGACTGTTCGTTTCTATTGATGGTGAAGTGGCGTATTATTCATCAAGAACCGGTGGTATATGGAATATCTATTCTTTTGAACTCTATGAAGAAGCCAGACCGCAATCTGTTGCTCTTTTAAAAGGAGACTTAAGAGATGAAAACGGGAGCGCAGTTGAAAATGCAATTATTGAAATTGCCTATGAGGGAAGTGATGAAGTTACAACCGTAAAAGTAAATGGTAACGATGGAAAGTACGCTGCCATTGTAAAAACCAATCGGAATCAAGATATAATGGTTACTGTTAAAAAGGAAGGTCATGCCTTTGATTCAAAATTAATCGATAAGGATGAATTTAAAGGGGATAATGTTGTCATTCGAGGAAATGACTTAGCAGTTAAGAAACTAAAAGTTGGTGAAGCGTATACGATTAATGATATTCTTTACCTCACAAATTCTGCGGAGTTAAATTCTAAAGCAAAATTTATTTTGAGAGGATTTGCTCGGTTCTTAAAAGAAAATGAAACGATTAAAGTTTCTATTAATGGTCATACAGATGATGTTGGTAACGATGGAAAGAACTTAACTCTGTCTCAGAACAGAGCAAAAGGAGTAAAGGAATATTTGACTTCACTAGGAGTCGACAAAGGAAGGTTGTCTTCTAAAGGACTTGGTGAAACAGATCCTAAAGTTGATAACGATTCAGAAGAGAACAGAGCATTGAATCGTAGAACAGATTTCGTTATTATTGGATTGTAATTTTTTGAGGCATTAGAATCGTAATCGTCTAAATACTAACTTCCAATATTTAAACTAATTAAACTCTTGTTTCGAAAAATTTAAATCCACAGGGCCTTTGATTCCTGGAACACCACCTTTGTCGCTGTATTGCCAGTGAATGATCCTGTCGCTGATCATGCGGTCGTTTCTACGGCTGTAGTTAGCAATCCAGAATTTATAATTCTTGAAATGGTTTTTGAACTTTGTGCTGTAGAAATGATATGAAGTATAAATCACAGGGCGTTTTCCTGTTTTTAACTCAACATATTCCAGCCATGTTTTCATTCCCTTAATCAATTTGGAGTCTGAGACACTTTCTGATTCTACATCAAGAACTGGGGGGAGTTCGTTTCCATGTGGCGTGTAATTGCTTAGGAAATGTTTTGCTTGCTTTTCTGCATTCAAACTAGGCGAGAAGAAATGGTAGGCACCAAATGCTTTGTTGTATTGTCGAAGTGTTTTTTTGTTTTCAGCATATCGTGAATCAATATGAGAGACTCCTTCAGTAGCTTTGCAGTAAACAAACGAAACGGTAGAACCGGCTTCATCTAAAAAAGTGGGCCAATCAATTTCTCCTTGATATCTTGAAATATCAATTCCATGACTTTTAAAGCCTGGAGGAAGCTCTCTTATTCCGATAAGTTTTGAAGGGGCTGTGCTGGCTGTTTTGGCGTATATGGCATATCCAATGACTAAGGCAAGAACTGCCAATAGGCCTATGGTAAAGGTTCGATTTGAATTACGTTTTCTGAATTTGGACACGTATAAAAATAAAAAAGCCTTTTATCATTCCGAGTATTTCGGAGATAAAAGGCTTTTAAATATATTTTGAAGGAAGCTCTTAGCTCATTCTTTTCTCCTTGATACGAGCAGATTTACCTGTTCTCTCTCTGAAGTAGAAGATACGTGCTCTACGAACGCTACCTTTCTTAGTTATTTTAATATCCTCAACGAATGGAGAATGCACTGGGAAGATACGCTCAACACCAATGTTTCCAGACATTTTTCTAACTGTAAATGATTCAGTTCTTCCTGATCCTTTACGTTGAAGCACTACACCTTGAAACTGCTGAATACGTTCTTTACTTCCCTCTTTAATCTTATATGAAACAATAACCGTATCACCACTTCCGAAGTCTGGAAGAGTATTCTTTTCGATTAGTTCGCTTTCAAGTTCTTTTATAAAATCCATCTCTCTTAATTTCTTTATCTATACCCTAATTGGGGTGCAATATTACGAATAATTTCTGATACAACCAGTAGTGGGAATGTTTTTTTGCGAAATTATGAATAGTTGTTGGGATTAGATATTGGATCGCTACGCTTTTGGACGTTGGATGGATTTATTCGTTTGATACTGCTATGGTTTCACATTTTAAAATGTTCGAAGTAAAGGTAGTTGTGACTTTGTTGAAAATTTATTGAACTAAACGCTAATCTTGAAATTATTATCAGACAAATCAGGTCATTCAAAAAGGTTCTATTGTAGATGCTCGATCGTCCAATATCTATTATCTAGCATCTAAATAAATAGTATCTAGTAAATCAACTCACTCAACTTCCGCACCTTTTGTGTAATTTTGCCCAAAAAACAAGAACATATGTCAGTTCACAGGGATGTTAAGAAGGTTACAACGCATGTGCTTCAAGAAATGAAGAATGCAGGAGAGAAGATTACTATGTTAACAGGGTATGATTTTTCCATGGCGCGTATTATTGATAATGCAGGAATTGACGTAATCCTTGTTGGTGATTCAGCTTCGAATGTAATGGCGGGTCACGAAACGACACTTCCTATTACGCTGAACGAAATGATTTACCATGCCTCTTCAGTAGTTAGAGGTGTAGACAGAGCACTTGTCGTAGTCGATTTGCCATTTGGATCGTACCAAGGAAATTCGAAAGAAGCATTATCCAGTGCAATTCGTATAATGAAAGAATCCGG
>JABSPC010000655.1 GCA_013215515.1 Crocinitomicaceae bacterium | reverse complement strand
TGAATCCGATACAAATACAATTCCGCGGATGTCAGTTGACTTGCTTAAAGAATTTAATACACCGTCAACTGCTCTTTTAGCAGCTTCGACATTTCCATTAATTTGGCCTCTTTGGGGATTTTGATCGTTGGTGGTTGATCGACAGAAATTCGATAATTTGTTTTGCAGCTAACGATTGATAGCACAAAAATGATAATTGGTAGTAATTTTTGATAGCTCATAGTGTTCAGTTTTCTTTCGAGATGGAATTACAAAATGTATTCCATCCACAAAATTCCCCTTAAAATAAATTGAAATTTTAAAGAGCCAAAAACAACTTAAAACCAATTCATTAGCTACTCATCGGGAGTGATCCCCGCACTTTCTTGTAATTTTCTGAGATAGGATTTAGCAACACTATTCTTACAATTGTAAGCGGATCTTTCAGCGTATTCAATTGCTTTGTCGAGATTCCCTTGTACCTCTTGAAGAAAGGCCATGTTTAACAATTCCTTACCCCGCTTACCCGCTTTACCATCATCCATGGTTAGAACCAAAATAGCTTCTGCCTCAGCCCATCGCCTGCGCATAATTAACTTCCGTGTGGAGTTGATGGATTTGCTTCCGTATTTAAAATATTGTCTATTAACGGTAATTACGTGAGGGAATACTAACTCTGATGCTTTGAATCCCAACTGGTAACCCATTCGTTCAAAACCAGCCGTTTTACTTCTAGCATTACTTTTTGCTTCAAGCGGGTTCAGAGAAATTGGAAATTCTTCGTTATGTTTTACAATTAACAATTCCTGAATGAAATGCGAATCTAAATCGTAAAAAGAAACATACATAAGTCCATTTAATTTTTGTCGTGCTTGTCTTGATTGACCTGTAATAACTGAACCAATTGATCCTGTACCTGTCGTTTTCGATTCAATGCTTCCCAATTCAATAAAGAAATCCAAAGTATCTGCTCTTCCAAGAGAATCCAATATATCCCAGTCAAAACCGACAATCATTCCAATAGAATCCATGTCATACTCCTTCACCCAAATATTGTGTCGAACCATTGAATTAAAAGCACCATCAATTGAACGATCTACAGCAACATTATTATTTTTTATAATTGTCTTATTAGTAACTCCGGGACCGTCAACATTTTTTGTTGTTCTGTTAAAAACTCCTACTCTTTGAAAGCCTTCATTCGTATCCGCTTTAGAACTTTCATCTATACTTACTCTCATATAAGCCGTACAACTTGTAAAAAAAGCAGCCATTAACAGTACTGGTAGTAACCGAATAATCATAATCTTCTCTATAAATTAATTAACCATATAGATCGTAATCGTCTTTGCTTCTTTTGCATAGAAACTACCATCAGAAAATTTGGGTTTAGAAAACCTCGGTCTAAAGTTATTTGAAAAAGCGTAAGGTTCAATAGGAATGCCAATTAAATTCTTGTTGCACTTCCCATCATCGTTTTGATCGTGGTAAATACAAAAGCCAAAATAGAGGGGATAGTGTCTTCCAGACTTGATGCTGGCTAAACGATTATCCAACCCATTTTTAATGGTCTGAAGTAGCCCAAAAGTCTACCCAATCCAAATCATAAGGTGTACTAGTTTAGTGTATTCGCCTTATTAGATAATGTGATTTTATGAGTACGGACCAAATTAATGTTGATTATTACAACATTGTGAAGTATATCACCAGCAGTGATCCAGGAAATACGAAGACCAACGATGCAATTCGTGCAAAGTTAAACCCAGGACTTTGTCGTTTGAAAATGTAGGTAATCAGGGGGAACAGCAGAATAAGTTGAAATGCAGGAAACCATGTGAAAATGGATCTCTGTCTTATTTCTTCGTGCTTTCTTATTGTGGATTCATTGACTTGAATATCGTAGCTCAACTTCTTTCCTGTTCGAAAAATAGGGGTATAGGTTAATTTAAGACTGCTTTCGGTATGATTAGACCAGTCCTTCAAATGTGGAGTGAACATACACCCGTCAACGTCAAGTACCCTGTGCCATGTATATTCCCAATTTCGATCAATTTTACAATCTTCTTCTGTTATTTTTTTTGTTGGGCCATCAACGAAATGCTCGATTGTCGTAATCAATGCCATCAACGTACAGAAGACAACAACTCCTCTAAATATTAACCATGGCGTACCTGAAGTAATTCGTTCAT
>JABSPC010000654.1 GCA_013215515.1 Crocinitomicaceae bacterium | reverse complement strand
CTTTTACACTATTCATCATCTTCCATTGGCAATCGCCGTTACAGTGCAATACCTCGCGCCTATTTTCACGATCATATTTACCATGATTTTGCTCAAAGAGAAGGTCAGGCTACTTCAATGGCTCTTTATTGGGATGACATTTTCTGGAGTTGTGTTGATCGCATTCAGTCGAGGTACCCCAGCTGCTGGAGCCGATAATTTATCATTATTCTGGGTTGGGCTCGGTTTAATTTCAGCTGTACTTTCCGGAGTTGCCTACACAGCAATCATGAAGCTTAGAACCACAGACGTTCCTATTACCATAGTATTCTACTTCCCGATGGTCTCAATTCCATTTATGATTTTTATGTGCTTTTTTGACTTTACAATGCCGCAAGGAATCGAATGGTTTTATCTTTTTATTATCGGAATCTTCACTCAATTAGCTCAAATCACGATGACAAAAGCATTGCATCAAGACTCAGCGTCATCAATTATTCCGTTTCAATATCTTGGAGCGATCTATGCCTTTCTTGTTGGTTTTTACCTCTTTAAAGAAACCTTGAGCAATACAATATTGCTTGGAATCGTTCTTGTACTATCTGGCGTTATAATAAATGCCTTTTTAAGAAAAGCTAAGTAGAGTTTAATTCGTATTTTTAGTTTATGGAGTCCAAAATACAAAGAGAAAAAATTGCAAACTTTGGCAACATTGAATTGTTGGCAAAACAAGTCGTAGAAGGTTTTATAACAGGACTTCATAAGAGCCCTTTTCATGGGTTCTCTGTAGAATTCGCAGAACATAGGCTCTATAACAAAGGAGAATCAACGCGACACATCGACTGGAAATTATACGGAAAGACGGACAAGCTATTCACCAAGAAATATGAAGAGGAGACGAACCTTCGTTGCCAAATTGTAATTGATTGCTCAAGCTCAATGTTATTCCCGGTTGGAGAGGATCAAACTAAACTCAGTTTCTCAGTATACGCAGCGGCGTCGATTATTGAACTATTAAAACGTCAGAGAGATGCTGTTGGACTTTCACTTTTCACAGACAAAATCAACCTTCATACTCCTACTAAATCTTCCGTTCGACATCATCGGTACTTGTTTAGCGAATTGGAGAAAAACTTGAAACAGTACACTAAAAACGAACAAAATTCTACTTCGACAATTCAGACTTTACATGACATTGCCGAGTTGAGTCACAAGCGTAGTCTAATCGTAATCTTTTCTGATTTACTTAACGATCCAGAGAAAACAGAAGAATTCTATCAAGCACTTCAACACTTAAAACACAACAAACACGAGGTTATCGTATTTCATACGGTAGATAAAAAACGAGAAATCGATTTTGAATTGGAAAACCGTCCATACAACATTGTGGACATGGAAACTGGAGATAGCATTAAATTGCAACCGAACCAATTCAAAGAAGCATATGTTGATGCGATTGGGAAGTATTTTGATTCAATTGCTTTAAAATGTGCAGATTATTCAATCGATTTTATGCCGGCAGATATTAATGAGGGATACAATGAAGTACTCTTGAAATATTTACTCAAACGGCAAAAGCTTCACTAGGATTTATGCGCATCTGAAAGAAGATCATTGGCCGTTTTAACAGGAGAAAACACTTCAGCAGGAATCTCTAAAAAAATTGTATTCCAATCACTCATAGCGCCATTCCAAAGGCCAGGCAATTCACGATACATAATTTCACTAACACCATGTGGCTTTTTAACCACAAGGTTTTTAGTTGAATCGATAAACGACATTAAATCCAATTGTTTATCATTTACATCCGTTTTAGAGAGAGCCACGAAAACAGGATTGAAATGACTACTAGAACTTAAAATTTGTTGTTGATCTTCTTCTTTTGAAATCTGAACTCCTTCTATAATTTGTTTTGTCACAGTTCCCTTATCGTTAATCCAAAATGGTCCCCCACCAGGTGCTCCTTCGTTTTTTACCATCCCACAAACGCGTGAAGGTCTAAAAGCAATCTCATTCAATTTTACTTCATCCAAAGATTCGAGTTCCGTCTTAGAGAGAAAATCATATTCATTATTAAGCGCAACTACAGCAGCCTTACTATAATTCCCAACGATGGATTTGAGATCTCGCTTGAATTTCATCAAAATCCCAACAGCCAACTCCCAAGTATCGTTTGACGGTCCTTTCTTAGAAAAGTGCTGGATGTTATCTATATTTTTAATGAGGACGTAATCCGCATCAATAGCATTTAAGTTATGAATCAAAGCGCCGTGCCCCGCTGGACGTCTCAATTGAGCCCCCGTATCCATGAAAGCGCTGCCATCAGAATTAAAACAGTAAGCATCGGTATCTTTTTCCTGATTTGAAAACGAAAACTTAATATCATCATATAAATACTCGCCCAAACTTTCGATTGATTCTCGAACCATTTTTTCGAAGCCTTCTTGAACTGTGAAATGCATCTCACCTCCATTTATCATTAAATGTCGAGACTGAAGAACTTGTTCTTGAAATGGATTATAGATTCGCCCATTGACTTCATGAAATGGGATTAACCCTTTTGGCAATTGTGCGAAGTTCATTCCTTCATTATTCAAAAAGTATTCTGCCAAATAAATGAATTTTAGAGAAGACATTTTCTGCCTAACATTTATTGGAATTGTCTGATACAAAGCAAACATCTTTAGGTTACCAAAGAATTCATTAACCGCATCGGTCTCAACGCCATCTTTCCCGTAATCAAATAAAAATTTGAACATTCGAGATCCAGATCCAGAAGCAGGTATAAAAAATGT
>JABSPC010000653.1 GCA_013215515.1 Crocinitomicaceae bacterium | reverse complement strand
TTCAGAAAAACAATTCAGCCGTTTCCGTTTGGATAAAAATGAGATATTGTATATTGCTAGAAAGAAGTAATATATGCCTTCGAGCAAATCCAGTTCGCGATTTTTATTAATCATTTTAATAACCGTAATCGGGCTTATTTCCTTTGTTTTTATTGTGTTAGCGATTACACGAAATTCGACACGCTCAGAACCATTAGATCCAGTCGCCAAAAATTCTGCACAAGAGAAAATCGAACTCGGTCGAGATCTCTTTTTCGATACCAGACTTTCAAAAGACAATACCATTGCATGCGTTAGTTGCCACAATCCCCAATTGGCATTTACAGACGGAAAAGCACTTTCAAGTGGAGTAGAAGGGAGGCTTGGCTTTCGCAATGCCCCAACCTTATTGAATGTCATTGACGGAACTTCATTTATGTTTGATGCAGAAATAAAAACGCTTGAAGAACAGGCCATTGTACCGATTCAAGACCATGCTGAAATGGACATCGCAATGGGTGATTTAATTAGAAAATTGCGCTCAATTCCTGATTACAACGAGAGGTCTAAAGCCATTTTCAATAAAGAATTTGACGCTTCTGTATTGACCAAGTCGTTGGCAGCTTTTCAAAGAACACTGATTTCTAAAAACTCATTGTTTGACAAATTTATAGCAACTGGCGACTCTAGCCTACTGAATGAAAGCCAATTGAACGGTTGGTCAAAATTTAATGAATTACAGTGTATAGGATGTCACAAACTTCCTAGCTTCACAGATTATCAGGCTTATAATATTGGATTGTGTAGTGAATACGGAAAGGATCAAGGCCGATTTAGAGTTACCCATGACACAACAGATATGGGAAAATTCAAAACACCAACATTGAGAAATATTGAGCTAACAGCTCCTTATTTTCACAACGGCTCAGTTAATAGTCTAGCTCAAGTTATTCAACAACATTCTTGGAATTATGAATTCCCTTTGAATGTAGATAAACGAGTCCGAAATATAAAAATGACCTTAGAAGATGAAAAACTTTTAATCGAATTCCTGAAAATATTAACTGATACTACATTTTTGATAAACGACTCGGATAGTATTGTTAATCAATAATTTAAGTGTTATTTTTAGTAATCTAAAAAGTACATGTTGCGTCGTTTTAGTTGTGTATGCATAATAATGGTTAGATTTTTGCGTTATATCTGTAACCAAATGAATTATTAACGGTTATAGCTAATGTATGAGGTCTGCAAGCTTTATATCCAAACTAGAACTATAAAACCAGAAAACAATGGCAGTGAACCCAGTTTACCACCAAACAGATGATCGTCTTCAAGACGAGATGATGTTAATAAGGCGGGCAAAAGAGGATCCGGAAAGATTCGGCCCATTGTACACGAAGTATCATGAACAGATATTTAGGTATATCTATCAACGGATGGATGATGAAGATTTAGCTTTTGACGTAACATCTCAAGTATTTATAAAAGCAATGAAAAATTTGCACAAATATGAATATAGAGGAGTACCGTTTTCTTCATGGCTCTATCGAATTGCGAAAAGCGAACTCTACCAAGCGTTCCGTGATCGAAAAGCAAGAAAGACTGTGAGTGTTGAGAGCATGCATCTTTTTGAAATGATTGAAGAAATGGAGGAAGATGATTCTTCCACTGGAAACAAGAAAAAATTGTTTCAATGTTTGTCGCTATTGAAAGATGATGACTTGCAGTTGATTGAAATGCGATATTTTGAAAAACGATCTTACCGTGAGATAGGCGAGATTATTGAAATAACTGAAAATAATGCTAAGGTTAGGACCTTTAGAGCCTTAGAACGATTGAAGAAACTATTTATGAAATAACTTTAGAAATGGAAAAAATTAATACCATTTTAGACCGAAAACCTATTAATTCAGAGTACA
>JABSPC010000652.1 GCA_013215515.1 Crocinitomicaceae bacterium | reverse complement strand
TGCATCAACATTTGAGGCTGATGCTAAATTATAACCTCCATTTAAAATGTTATCTCGAATCTCCGCAGTATCAGAAGGGAAAGTTCCCGTTGCGCTTTTAAATCCATTGTCGTAAACAGGCCCGAAATCGTAAATCTTAGTTGTTTGCCATGCCGAATAAGCTGCTTTCCAATTTGTTCTTACAACTTCTAAATTCGCTGAAGTTCTATCCGCCTCAAAGACATCGAAACTTGTTTTTAAAGTATTCAGTTTGCTATCGAAATTATTCAATGCAGGAACAATGAGGTTCGTTGCTACATTGTCTAATAAATCAGCCTTGTCAAATTCTGGAGCCTCAACAGGAGGTTTTATGCAGCTCGCCGCCATTAAAATGCACGCGGTTACTACAAGTATATACTTCAGCGAATTTTTAAATTTCATATCTAGTCTCTTAATATTTTGCGTCTATTGCACTCTTAATTGCATTGATGTCTGCTACAGTCATTGACCAGAAGTTTGTATTGAACATTGCCATTAAAGCAGCGTGCTCAGTAGTATCCATTCTTCTCGTTTCAACTGGTGCATATCTTAAGTTCCATGCAAAAGCGTATGCTTCAGAAAGAACATGTAAAAACTTTGCGTCATCCGCACCAAAATAACCAACTGCACCATCAAGGTAAGTCATAGCTTGGTAAGCAGAAATATCTTCCCACTCTGTTCTAATAGCATCAATCGCAACATCGCGATGTTCTAATATATCTGCTGAGAGAGCAGCTCTACCTTCAAGAAATTGATCCATCATATCCGCGTTACAATTGATTGAACCATCTTGGCTGTTACAATATTTACCCCAAAATCTGTCTGGAACTGTAGTTGGAAAGTCAGTGCTTACTCCAAAATAACCGAAAGCTTCATCCCAATGGTGTTCCATTTCAGTGTAATACTTCCCTGCAACTGCATCAACAGCAGTCGTATTATCAACGTCCATTTTTCCTGCCCCGAAATACGTATTCAATGCTTGATTCAAGAATACTGCACCCATTAATCCTTTTTCAATTACTTGAACTTGTTCCACACCGTTTGCATCGAACAAATACGTAGATGCTCCTGAAATTAACGTTCCCGCTTGTCCATCAGTTGCTGTTGTTGCATTATCGACACTTGCAGCAGCAAGGTTATCCATAAACGTTTCAAACAATGGTTGATCAATTGTAAAACACTTATTCTTCAATTGTTTAGTTGATGTAAATGTGAAGTTTCCATTTCCATCACCATTTGTATTGGCAAACATATCTTTCAAAATTTGCGCGTCTAGTGTTGTAGCATTCCCTGTTTTCATAAGGGTTACCATTTCACTTAACTGATCCAAACGTTCTGTTTGACCACTAAAGCTTACAGTTGAATTTCCAGACTCATCTGTAAAAGAAAATGTACTAGGAATGGTATAGGAAGGACCGTAAGTACAATTCCCATCATCCTTTTGTGCTTCTGAATTATAATTCGTTGCTAATGGGTCAGTACACCCTTTTTTCTTACAACTTACAAATGCAATACTTCCGATTGCGATAACGATTACTAAATTTTTCATTTTTATATATCTATTTTTTTCTGGGACAAAGAAACAATGGAGATGACTTTCTCGCAATACCATAAAAGTGGTATTTATAATTATTCTAAATAAGTATACATTTGCCGCTCACAAAATTCTTGATTGAGAGTTTAATTGAAATTTGAAATGACGATGAAAAATGCAAGTTTTCCTTTAGCACATAGACTTCTTCACTGGGCAATCGCATTCTCTATGCTGTTTATGTTACTTACTATATTCCTTCGATTGGGATGGATGAATAAGCACAACATGGCAGATATAATGACTGAACGCCTTGCCGAAATTGATGTGACAATTGATGAAGATCAAGCAATTTCAATCGCCAAAGGAATTAGAAGCCCAATGTGGGCATGGCACGTTTATATTGGATACGTTCTTGTTGGATTGTATTTACTTAGAATGCTCTTTTTCATCACGAAAGGATCGAATTTTAAGCATGATTTAATGAAGGGAGCATTAAAAGAAAAAGTTCAACCGTGGAGTTATGTGCTGTTTTATGCTCTACTTGCAAGCTCATTGATTTCTGGATTAATCATTGAATTTGGACCAGAGAAATACAAACATAGCACAGAAGAATTTCATGAACTTTCTCTTTATTGGTTAGTTCTTTTTATTGTAGTTCATTTTATTGGTCTTTATATTGCTGAAAGAACGAACCGTAAAGGTGTTGTCAATAAAATGATAACGGGACGAGAAGAGTAGGTTTTTTGTTGTAGAAAAATCAACAACTTTTGAATTGAGCCATTTTAATCTAAGCCCAGGAATGTACATTCTTAATATTAAATCGCAAAAAGGGCGGAAAACAATTAAACGGATCAAGACCTAAAATTGGTGTCTGGCCTAATTTAGGAGTTCAATTTTAGGTCTTGATACTTTTATCTAGTCGATCCTTAAATTGAAATAAATTCATTAGTTATCAATATGTTATAGTGAAGATCATATCTTTTTTGCTGTCTGAAATTGCAAGGAAATGGCTAAATTGTAGAGAAAACCTTGCAATGAATGATAGGAAAATCAAGATCCCAAAACCAACAAAATCTATTCAAACCTTTTCTGAACGAGTTCATGAACCTTAACCATGAACTGGCATTATTGGCAGACAAAATTGATTGGAAGTATTTTGAAGATGCTTTTTCAGAATACTATTCAAATACAGGAAAACCAGATTATAAAAGTGTTTATAAGCAGGGTTAATTTACTTTTAAACAGGAGTTAAGGATTGTTTGTTACGCCAGGAAGAATAATGATGACGTTTGGAAATCGTTTATCTTTTCATTAAGTACAAAGTCAGATATTATTTACTCATTGAGAGCTATGCGCATGCAATAGATAAAAAAATGAAATATTTGAGATAGCTTTTTACACATTTTTAAAATTGAATATTATGAAAACTGGAATAAAAAAGGTGCAATTACTGATCTACAACCTTTTGATTATTGTCTAGTTGCATATATTAGTGATATAGTTCAGGCGTAATACAATGGTGGCAACTTTATGGAAAAGAAACGTACAAGAATTGAAACTCAAGAAAGCATAGCTCAGATTGATGAAATGAGCGAAAAAGCATGGCTTATCAATAGAACGAACCCTGTAGAAAGTGGCCGACTTGCAGAAAGAGTAATTGTACTCTCCGAAGAAATAGAAGATGAATTTCGCATAGGACGGGGGCTTTTTATCCTTGGCAGTTCTCAAATTTGGATTTCTGAATACGAAAATTCCACCTTTAACTTAATGGAGGCCAGGCAAATATTTGAAGATTTTGAAAGTACTTTGTATCAAGCTAAATGTCAATATAGTTTGGGCTCGTGTTATTACTATCTTTCTGATTACGAAGAAAGTTTGGATTGCTTCATTCGTAGTCTTGAACTATATAAGAATTGTGAGGACTTAGAAGGGGTAGCGGATGCCTACAATGGAATTGGTAGTGTTTATTATGTGACTCAGAATTATGAAGAATCAATTAAAACACTCGAGAAAAGTCTGAATATTTTAAAAAGTATTGATGCCGATAAAATTAGGACAAAAGTTTACAATGGCCTCGGCGATGTATATTATCTCATTAAAAATTATGATCTAGCAGAGCATTATTATGTATTGTGCATAGACCTTGGACTCAAATCAAACCTTAAGCAATCAATAACTTTGGCATATGAAGGTTTAGCAGCTATTTATATTGAACATGATCAATGGAATGAGGCGCATGAATGCATTGATTCTGCTATTAAATTATCAGATGAGATAGAGTTTAAAATTGGATTAGCAAATAGTCTATTTCTAAAAGGGAAACTTTATATGAAAGAAAAGGCAGTTGATTTAGGAATGAAACATCTGCAAAAGGCCATTAAAGTAGCGGAAGAAATAGAAGAGTTCGATATACAATGTAAATACCATCAATTACTATCTCAACATTATGAGAACAAACAGGATTTTGAAAGAGGTATCTACCATTATAAAGTCTTCCATGAGATAAATTATACTTGGGAAAGAAGAAAGAATAGTTTACAACTTCGAAGTCTGCAAATGAAAATTCATCTGGAACAGGTGGGGAGGCAAAATGAGATTTACAAATTAAAAAATAAAGAATTAAAGTCGCGTACCAATCAGCTAATTGAATCGAACAAAAGAATAAAAGCATTGGCTCAAATAGGTCAGGAGATTAATTCAACCCTTAACATTGATGAGCTATATCAAATTATTTATGAACAGATAAACACATTGATAGATGCTCCTATTCTTTACATTGGTATACACGATAGTATAAAATCGGTCATCAATTTCCCTTTCTACATGAGGGATAATTTGCGACTTAATGGTGTTAGTATTCCCATGGATCACACTGGTAAATTTACCGTTTGGTGTATTAAAAATCAAAAGGAGCTTGTGATTAATGATTTTCAGAAGGAGTCTTCAGATTACATCACATTGTCAGAAAGACCAACGCGAGGGAAACTACCCCATTCTGTGATGATTATCCCTTTAAAAGTGGAGAACAAAATTATTGGCGTCATGGGAATTCATAGCTACGATTTGAACAGTTACCCCAATGATAAAGTAAATATTATGAAAGCAATGGCAGCCTATGTAGCTATTGCGCTTAAGAATGCTCAAAATTATAAGCGAATCCATGATCTTTACCAATTAATTGAAAATAAAAATAACGAAATCATGGATTCGATTAATTACGCAAAACGAATCCAGAATGCCTTTTTACCATCCATAGATCAATTTGAAAGTTCGTTCAAAGAGGCTTTCATATTATACGAACCAAAAGATATCGTTGCGGGAGATTTTTATTGGCTGCAACAAGTAGAAGATATTACCATTTTTGTGGTTGCAGATTGTACTGGACATGGTGTTCCAGGGGCAATGGTAAGTATCATTTGCCACAATGCATTAAATAAAGCGGTGATTGAGTATGGGTTAAAAAAGCCATCGGAGATTTTAGATAAAACGCGGGATTTGGTTCTTAAGACATTTTCAAAATCATTAAACGACGTTCACGATGGAATGGATATTTCTCTATGTGCATGGAATCAGGCTACCAATTGGCTTGAATGGTCTGGTGCAAATAATCCGCTTTGGGTCATTCAAAAAGGCCATAAAGCAATTTTAGTGTTAAGACCGAATAAACAACCGATTGGTCAATTTGATAATCCACAACCTTATACGAATCACAGAGTGAGATTAAATTCTGGAGATCGGATTTACTTATTCTCTGACGGTTACGTAGATCAGTTTGGTGGAAATCATGATAAAAAGTATAAAACTGTTCAATTTCGATCGAAATTACTAAGCATTCAAGATCAACCCATAAATAAGCAAAAACTCCTTCTAAAATATGAATTTGATGCATGGAAAGGAGGGAGCTATCAAGTTGACGACGTTTGTATTATGGGTATTGAAGTTTAGCCGAATTTTTCTAGTTGAACCGTTGAACCTCCAATTTAAGGTTACTCGATTAACGCCATTTATTCGTGTTCACCGAATCGAGTATTTTGTGTGTATTGTTAACATATAAGTGCTTTCTCAAAGCATAAACCCTTCAATATAAAAGCGCTGTTTACCCTGTATGGGTGTTATCTATTCAGGGTATCTCTCGACCATAGTCCCCCTAAAAATTAACTTGACCCTTTTTATGCCTAACTTTTTTCCAAGTCCACAGATATTTGACTTGATCCTTAGTACTTGGAACTAAATAAGTAATTTGTAGGGAATGAAAAAGTCCAATCAATTGATATACAATTAATTGGACTTTCATTAAGTGACCCTGACAAGATTCAAACTTGTAACCGCTGGAGCCGAAATCCAGTGCGCTATTCAGTTGCGCCACAGGGCCGTTTTTGGCAAGTGGTGCGACTAAATCTTAAATTTATTCAGTTGCGCCACAGGGCCGAAATAGATCATTGTACCGATCTTGTGCACAAAGTTAATATTGCTAATAGATTTCACAACATCAATTCGCTTATTCCCTTTGTTATTCCACTAAAATCAAATATTTTTGTTTTCTAAACGTTACTAGCCTACAAACTTTTTTATGCGACTACTTATTATATTTATTGCTTTGGCATTTGGTGCTTCATCTCAAGTTGGGACGGGGCAATGGCGCTTACACATTCCTGCGAAAGCCGTGGATGTTGTAGCAACTGACGAATCTGTCTTCACAGCTTATGAGCAGGGACTTAGCGAATACCACAAAGCATCCAATGAATTGAGCTTTTGGGATGCTGTAAACTCCCTTTCAGATATTTCAATTTCATGCTTAGGTCATTGTACTTCTGATAATTCTGTATTTATTGGATACGAAAATGGCAACGTCGATAAGATCAAGAACAATACGGTAACTAACATTCCAGCTATAAAATTAGCGCAAATTCAAGGTGTTAAGAAAGTTTTTAAGATAGTGGAGTACGATGAGCACATGTACCTCGCTACAGGTTTTGCCATTGTGAAAATTGACCCAAAGAAAAACGAAGTTCGTGATACGTATTACCCAACGAATGGAAACGCACCAATTCAGGACATTGTCTTTGTCGACGGTTATATTTATGCCTTGTCAGATGACAGAATGTATCGTGGATTAATTACCAATGTATCACTTGCAGACCCAGCGCAATGGGAGTTGGATGCACGAGTTCCAGAAATTCTTACAGAGGATATCTATTCAGACATTGAAGTAGCACATGGCGAAATCTATGTTTTGTACCACAGCAATCTGTTCGGTTCAGATTCTGTGTATCATGTGACTAGCACTGGGTTTGAAATTGCAGTGGATGAAGGAGGGGTATTCACGACTGAAATACAATCGCTCAATACAATCGAAGGCGACCTTTGTGTCAACTATTATAGCGGTTCTCGGATTTACAATTTTGACTTCACAAGTTTTGCTTCCACGAACCAATATTCAGCTGGAAACTTTCCAATTCCAAGAAACGTAGCCTATAACAATGGAATAATTTGGATTGCAGATCAGAATAACGGTTTGGTGAAATTTACGGCTCCATGGAACACTGAAATCATCTCATTTTCGGGGCCACCAAAAACTGACTTTTATGGAATGGGCTATTCCAATGGAAAAATGGCCTTCGTGAGTGGTGGCTTGTCCGTTTCGCAACCAACCTTCAATAAGTCAGGAATGTACACTTTTGAGGATGAAGATTGGACGTTGCACAGTAAAACAAATATTTCGGAGTGGGATAACGACTTGGTTTTTGACCCATTAACTGTAGCTATAGGCCCATCGGATAATTCAATAATGGCTGTCGGAGGGTATAGCAATACGCCGCTATCTATTATAAATGCAACGACAGGAGCTGTAGATACAATTTCACCTACAAATTCATTATTGGAATCAAGTGTTTTCGGGAATGGTTGGTCATACATCTCACAAGTTGAGTACGATGATAAAGGAAACCTATGGGTTCTAAATGGGCTTTGCAATGAACCATTGAAAGTTTTAACCAAAGACAATGAATGGTATTCTTTTTCATTGGGTTCTCCGGCTAAAAGTAAGTTCACGGATAAAATGGTTATTGATTATAACGGGAACAAATGGATGGCAATTCGAGGGGCCGGTTTATACGGATATAAGGATCAGGGGACTATTTCTACGGCTTCAGATGACCAAATCGTTACGCTAAACACAGGAGCAAATTCAGGAGCTTTGCCTTCAAATGTAGTATCTGCCTTGGCTGTTGATTTTGATAATGAGATTTGGATCGGAACAGAAGCAGGGTTTGCTGTACTTTACAATTCTGATGGAGCCTTTGAT
>JABSPC010000651.1 GCA_013215515.1 Crocinitomicaceae bacterium | reverse complement strand
TTTGGTTCCACTTTCGTCCGGTATATAACTTGATTGAAAAAGTCGATATCCTTTATAATCAAGCACATGATTCATAAAAATTGTCGCGCTTTTTTTATAATTGTTTTCATCATCAATGATGGTAACATCACTTTCATAAGTTGAAGGCGATTGTGAGCCTGGATAGCGATCTAGCCGGAAGTCTTTACACAAGACATAAAATGGAACTTCAATTTTTTTAGCTCCGTAATCCATCTCATAAACCAACCCTTTGAACTCAAATACCGCTCGAGTTGGAAAAGATCCTGCGCCTCCTCTTAAGTCCACTAATTTAGAATCTTTACCATCAATTACTTTCATGGTTAAAATATCCGTGCCCATATCCTTTCTAGGGGCCTTCATCAACATCACTTTCGAATGCTTCAGAACAGATTTCAATACGAACTGTTGTTCTCCTACTTTGTAAAGAGTAGCTAATTGAAGTGGTACTAGACTATCAATTGGAATGTTCTGATACAGCGAATCTACAACCACTCCAGTTCGAGCAGCCTCCTTCATTTCAGACATTGCCAAAAAGCGAATTGGATATTTTGATTCCATCAACAACTTTGCTCCCTTTCGACGGATCTGTATTCCAGGCATGCTGTTCTTCTTCTCAAACGAGAGGGCAACTTCACCAACCATTAAGAATGAACCTTCAGTAACATAATTGGATTTCATTCCACCCGTTACAATCTCCAAAGTCGTTTCTTTAAACGATTTATTTGTCACTAGAGAATCCATATAGTTTTTACGGAACTTAACGTATTCAACTGTTACAGGCGCATGTCCTGGCAACTTAAACTCATGATCAAAATCATTGTAGAAATCCGATATCTCTGTCATTAATGCCTTTTGATCCCAGGTATATTGCATTTTTTTATCATTCACTTTCATCCAAAAATAAGGATCTGATGAATGAATAAAGTTGACTTGTTCACCTTCTTTAATGATCATCAACCCTTCAAAGCTGACATAACGTGTTATACCTGCACCAATGAGCATTAGTATAAATGCAAGGTGGAAGAACAAAATTGAAATTTTCTCAGCTCGGAACATTTTATATCTTATGATATTTGCAACAAGACTCATTGCCAAATACACTAACAATAACTCAAACCACAATGCATTGTACACAACCAGTTTCGCTGATTGAGTATCAAATTTTGTTTCTATAAAAGTGGCGAATGCAATGGATATTAGGAATACTAACATCCCAACTGCCATCATTCGAATCGAGAAAAAGCCTCTTGCAAATTTTTCCATCTGTAATTCATAAATTGGACACAAAGATAATCAGATAAAGCGTTTGAAATATGATTTTTGTTTTGATTCAAAAATTAACATTTATCAAGACTTTTTTGATCCACAAAATGGGCTGTTTTATTATATTTGATACTGGTTATAACTAAACCCATTTATTTCATGAAAAAGGCCCTTAAGAAAACCCTAAAATGGACGGGAATCTCCCTGTTAGTCATCATTACACTTCTTATTCTAATTCCGATCATCTTTAAAGATCAAATCAAACAGATGGTCATTGATGAGGTAAACACGAACCTAAACGCTAAGCTTTCTATAGATGATTTCGACTTAACATTTATAAGTACTTTTCCGAATATGACCGTGGAAATTCACGATGCAAGACTGACTGGGTTAAAAGAATTCAAAGGAGTTGAGTTAATGAAAATTAAAACATTAACGGCTCATGTTGGTTTTTGGAGTGTGATAGGAGGCGATCAAGTCGAAATAGATGAAATACATATTGATCAGCCAATTATCGATGTGCGAATTCTAGAAAATGGAATGGCCAATTATGACATCGTTAAACCAGATTCTGAAAAAACAAAGGAGGAAATTGAGGAACCATCTAGCTTTAAGCTATCACTAAAGAAATACACGATCACAAATGCTCGAATCAAGTATGACGACCGTGCTTCGAACATGTATGCCGAACTCATCAATGTAAACCACAGCGGAAGTGGTGATCTATCGGCAGATGTCGTTGATTTCGAAACAACAACATCTATGGATAAGTTGACATATCGAATGGACGGCATAAACTATCTAACCGAAGTTGAGACTGATGCGGACATCAACTTACTGATGAAATTCACTGATAAATCATCAAAATTCACCTTAAAGAAGAATACGATTTCTTTAAATAAAGTTGACTTGAGCTTGGACGGGTATTATGAAATGTTCGAGGGGTACGATGATATGAATATAAAACTTGATGCTTCACAGTCCTCATTTAAAGACTTCTTGTCTCTCATTCCAACTTTCTATCATTCTGGCTATGAAAGCATGGTCTCATCTGGATCGATGTCTCTTAATGGCTTGGTAAAAGGAAAAATGGATGAGAAGAATATGCCAAGTTGGGATTTCGGTGTGAAGCTTAAGAATGGATCGATCAAATATCCAGGACTTAGCAAAATTACAAATGTTCAAGTTGATGCTGCTAGTAAATTCCCAGGTGGTAAAAACTTAGACGACATGACATTTGACATGCCTAAATTCCATGCTAATCTTTCCAAAAACACGATTGATGGTAGCCTTTTCATGAAAAGGTTATTGTCTGATCCGTACATCGAATCTTCAATTAATAGTCATGTGGATTTAGCAACTTTAAAGGACTTCATTCCAATGGAAAAGGGAGAAGAATACAGCGGAATTCTTGATGCTAACGTAGATGTAAAAGGACGGGTAATAGCGCTTGAGAATGGAGATTATGAAAACTTCACTGCAAAGGGAATTTTGGAATTATCCCAAATGAAGTACAAGACAGAAAGTATATCGGAGGACGTAGATATAAATCACTTGAAATTAACGTTCTCGCCAGTGAGCCTTGCTTTAAATGAACTGGATGCTAAAATGGGCAAATCTGATTTCCAAATGGACGGTGATATCCGAAACTACTTCGGTTATTTATTTCGAGAAGGCACCTTAGAGGGCGATTTCAACCTAAACAGTAACTTCATTGACGTTGACGAATTAATGGGGGTATATCCGGAAGAAGAAACGGCTCCGGCAGTAGCTGGTAAAAGAGCTGCAGTTGCTAAAGCTGAAACCGAAGAACCAACTTTGGTCCCTGCGAACATTGACTTCAAGATGTCAACCAAAATAAATAAGGCTCGTTACAACGGAATTGACGCGAAAAACCTCACAGGAAAAATCGTTCTCAAGGATGAGATTGCGGAATTAACCAATTTTGATTTGAGTGCAATGGGTGGGGACATTGCACTTTCAGGGAGCTACAATACTCAAGATCATGAAAATCCAAAATTTGATTTCGGCTATATCCTCAAAGGAATTGACATTCAAGAATTGACGAAAAACTTCCTGACAATTGAGAAATTGGCGCCAATAGCTAAATACGCCAAAGGGAAAATCTCATCAAGTTTTAA
>JABSPC010000650.1 GCA_013215515.1 Crocinitomicaceae bacterium | reverse complement strand
CTCCCTGCAGGAGTAGCTGACTTTGGAGGCGTTAAAAATCCATTGGTATATCCAATTGCATTCAACTGCTTTTCAATAATCACTAATTTTTTAGCCGTAGGTCCTGCAAGGCTAGCTGGCTTAACAATCTCTCCTTTATCATTTGCTAATGCTTCTAATCTCGTAAGTATTGACGGCTTGATTGTTCTGTACACTTCATCCAATTTAGCGCTGATACGTTTCGCCAACTCCCCATTTGAATCTCCATATAAAGGGCTATTTACAGCGTTGTACATTGTGAAGTAAGCTTCCAATGAAGAATACAAGTCCTTCATGTTATGCTTCGTTGAAGAAGTAATGGCAACATTCGCTTTATCGAAGTAGTTGATTATAGATTCTAATTGATCACAAACAATATTTCCTAATCGCTCTGCCTCTTTCTTATCTCCTGCGAGTAATAATACTTCAACATATTCATGAAGCACTCCATCGGAATAAGAAACAAACCTTTCACCTGTAACGGGGTCTTTATAGTCCAAATAACCCGTTCCATTCGGTTCACCGTAATCGATGATGAACTCAGCTGGCATTACTTCCAGTGACTTCTTGATTAAAGCAATTGATCGTTTTCTAAATTCTGCAATCTCTTCTGCGGATATTCGACCTGGAATAATAATAGAATCATTCGCTCTTCTTTGTAAATCCTCATCCGCTTGAGCTGCTCCAATAGCATAATCTCTTGCTAATCTCAAGAAATGACTTCTGTATTGAACTGTGTGTCTTCTTGTGTAATAATCCGTAAGAACATCTGGATTATTCATTTGCCCATAATGATAATTATTCATCATGTTATCGTACATTTTCTCACGGTTCAGAATTGTAGGTCCTGTAATTAAAGGGGTCAACTCAAACGCCATTCCGTTTTGTTTAACATATCCGTTTCTACGTGATCCATCAAATCCATCAAAAAGTGCTTTCCCAACTTCAGAAGCTTGAGGAGAAGAGAAGTAAATTGGACGTTCCCAGTGATTGTTGGCGATAATATCAAGCATCATCACTTGCTCTCTTGTCAAACCACCTTCAGTAAATTTGAATTTAATGAAATCCACACATTGATCCACTTGATCTGGAGAGATAACTTTCGATTTTACTAAATTCTTCTTGTCAACCGGATAAACGAATCCAGTACTCGGGAAAACTCTCAATAGTTGTGTCACATTCTTGAAAGCAACCATATTGTCGTCATCTCTCAAGAAGTCCATTGCATCCTCTAAGTTTGTAATATCCCAACCTTTTTCGAAATCAAAAAGAATTGTTTGGAAGGCTATCGCTTTATTTTGATCCGGCATGGTCACCACTCCATTCTTGATTGCTTCAAAAATTTCGTATCCAGCATTCAATTTAGCAGTTGCTGCACCTCCAACATCCTTTCCAACTTGTTTACCAATAGTTTGAATCAACTGATTAATTCGTCTATTGTTTTTAGAATCTTTAGCTTTTATTCCACTTAACAGCGCTGGAGCTTTATCCGCCATATTTTCAGCGGCAGCTTTTGCTAATTCAGGATTCTGCTTAGCTCTCATTCTAACGATCTTCTCAATGATCTCAGGTTTAGCATTGTTGTACAATAAATTAAACAAATCGCTAAACCATACTTGATCTGTTCCACCTGAATTCATCAAAATTTGATCTTCATGGAACTTGATCGGTAAAGCATCTGAATCATATGCTTTCATTTTCATTTGAGTCGTATACCAATCCGTTTGCATCAATGATAAGTTACAAACTCTAATACTTGTAAACTTGCCTTCAACCTCCTGCATATACCAAAGAGGGAAAGTATCATTATCCCCATTCGTAAATAAAATTCCATTCTCTTCACATGAGCTCAAGTAGTTATAAGCCAAATCATGAGCAGACGTTTTTAAACTTCTATCGTGATCATCCCATCCCTGAACGGCCATAATTAATGGTACGCACAAGGTCAGTACCGTGGCGACGGTAGCACCCTGAGTATGTTCTTTAAGAACGGACCTCAGGCCAATCATTGCGGCTATCACGGCAGAACCTAATCCAAATATAATCAACCATGAAAGGGTAGATGGCATTCCTACTAAGGCGCCTCTTGCATCCATTATAGCGAAAAGAACCAAACCGGCTCCTCCAATGATTCCCATTTTCGTGTATTCCTTCGAGCCAAATGACTTGAACGCGTCATACAGTGCATAGACACCAATTCCAATCCACATGGTAAAGAAATAGAAGGATCCTGCGAAGGCATAATCACGTTCTCTTGGTTCTAATGTTTTTTGATTCAGGTAAACCACAATTGCAACCCCAGTAAACAGGAATGCGAGGAATACCACAAAGGCGTCTTTTGGCGCCCTATAGAAGTGGAAGAACAATCCAATCAATCCCAATATCAGCGGTAGGAAATAGAATGAATTATTTGCTGGGTT
>JABSPC010000065.1 GCA_013215515.1 Crocinitomicaceae bacterium | reverse complement strand
TTCAGCTCAAACTATAGTGACTGTTAATGCGAATCCTTCAGCTCCAAGTATAACTGCTAATGGGCCAACAGCATTCTGTGATGGAGGCTCAGTTGATCTTAGTTCTGATCAAACGTCAGGAAATGATTGGTCAACAACTGAAACAACGCAAACAATTACGGCTTCAACTGCAGGTCCATATTCTGTTGTTTATACAGATGGAAATGGATGTTCAGCGACTTCATCTCCTATAAATGTTATAGTGAATGCGTTGCCAACTGTGACGCTTAGCGCTTTAGCAGCTGTTTGTAATTATACTGCAGCGTTCTCATTGAGCGGTGGTTCTCCAGCGGGAGGCAGTTACAGTGGGACAGGAGTAACGGGTGGTTCTTTCGATCCGTCAGTAGCTGGAAATGGTACGCACACAATTACCTATGATTACACGGATGTAAATGGGTGTTCTGCATCAGCGCAGCAAGATATATTTGTTGATGGATGTCAAGACCTTCAAGAAATCACAAACGCTGATATCGTAGTTTATCCAAATCCAACATCTACACTTGTAAATGTTTATGCTCAAGGTGCTTTAATCAATAATGTTAAAGTATACGATGGAGCTGGAAGACTTATCTCTGAGTACAACAAGACTTCTGAAAAGATAGGTGTTGATTTGTCTGAATTGGCACGTGGTGTTTACCACTTAGAGATTGCCTTGGGAGATCAAGTATACAGATCTAGAGTTGTTAAGAAATAGATTGTTAATCAATCGTTTAACTTGAAAAGGGAGCTTCGGCTCCCTTTTTTTGGTGTTTATACCTATAACCGAATTTTGAAGAGTTAACAATCACTGTATAAATTGTTAATATTTATCTCTAGAAAGAATGATTTTCTCGTTGAAATCCGCTAAATTACAGACGCTAAACTATCTTACTTACTATGAAATTATCAAAGAACTCTTTTTGGGTGAAATCTTTGGCATTGATTTTAATGTCCTTTTCGGCTTTAAATTCAAGTGCACAAACACCTATTATCCGATGCCACTCTGTCTACGTGGACTCGCTCCGACATGTTGAAAATCCAAACCTTCAAACAAATGAAGAATTTGAAGCCTGGATTGATAAAGAGGTGACTCAAAAGAAAAAGCTGGCAGAATCAGCTTTAATTATCAATGGTGTTTATCAAATCCCAGTAATTGTCCATATTATTCACAATGGTGAAGCTATAGGGACGGGTACTAATTTGTCGGCAGCTGTTATTCAATCGCAAATTCAAGTATTGAATGAAGATTTTAGAAGAATACTTGGGACAAATGGATACAATACCAACCCTGTTGGGGCAGATACCGAAATTGAATTTTGTCTGGCACAACGAAAGCCTGATGGAACTGGATTTACGGCAGGTGAAGAAGGAATCAATAGGGTAAACAGGAATACCGTAGGATGGGGGGGCCCTCCTTATGGTACAGGATTTATAGATGGTACAATTAAACCATACAATATTGCAACACAAGGATATGATGCCACAGTTTATATGAACTTGTGGTCAGTTGATATTTCAGGTGGTATATTAGGATATGCTCAATTTCCTACGACTGTACTTGGTGGCATGGGATGTGGTGCTCAAGATGTGAACACGGATGGTGTAGTGATGGATTACACAACGCTAGGTACATCAGCAGTTTCAGGTTTTCCTGGTCCATATAATGAAGGAAGAACAGCGACTCATGAAATCGGTCACTGGTTAGGACTTCGTCACATTTGGGGTGATGGCGGATGTGGGGTTGATGATTATTGTAATGATACACCTCTTTCTGATGCAGCTAATTTTGGTTGTCCAACTACAAATAGTTGTGCTGACCCTGCTCCTGACCCTAATGATCAAGTCGAAAATTACATGGATTATACTGATGATTTATGTATGAATATTTTTACAAATGATCAAAAAATTAGAATGAGAACGGTACTGGAAACAAGTCCCATTCGCGCCTCATTAATTACATCGGATGCATGCATACCACCAGCAACGAATGATGCGTCTATTGTAAATGTTCTAAATCCTTTGGGTGATAACTGCGTTGGACCTATAACTCCAAGTGTTACTCTGAGAAATAGAGGGTCATTGAATTTAACATCAGCAACAATTGAATTTACTATCGACGGTGGAACTCCAACATCTTTCGCATGGACGGGGACTATAGCTCCAGGCAATGAGGCAAATGTTTCATTACCTCCTTTTACGGCAACTTTGGGGATTCATTTATTTAGAGCATATTCATTATTGCCAAATACGGTAACGGATCCTGATCCAACATTTGATACAACTACAATTCAATTTGCGGTGTCAAACGGATATCAACCAGATCATATAGAAGATTTTGAAGCGGGAGTTTTTCCTCCTGATGTAAAATGGACAGTTGTTAACCCAAACTCAGATTGTATTGCATGGGTAGGTCAGTCTTGTGTTTCAAGTGCTGGTGCTTCGATTAATTCAGCTGCATTAATGACGAACTATGAAAATAATACAAATCAAGATGAGTATTTATATACTCCAATTTTTATTCTTCCTTGTAATGCAACTTCAGCGGATTTAACCTTTGACTATGCTTACAAGAAAAGAGTGAATGGGTCAGATGATCGATTGAGAGTTCAGATCTCTGAAGATTGTGGTGGTACTTGGACGACGGTTCTATTTGATCAGTCTGGTAATGGGCTGGTGACATCAGCTGGGAACTCAAATTCGTTTTGGATTCCAGGCGCGGCTGGAGATTGGGGTAACACTGTTGAAGACTTGATGCCATTCGTAACAGGAACTTCTAAAAACGTCCAATTCAGATTTAGAGCAACAAACGATGGTGATGGAGGTAACTTATATGTGGATAATGTTGAATTCAATGCAGTTACTCCTGGTGAAATTGAAGTAACAGCTACGGGGCAAAATGTTCTTGATGGTGGGTATTATGACTTCGGTTCTCAACCAATTGGAGGTCCAACGACAGTTGTGTTTACAATTGACAACCCTGGAACTTCAAACTTAATTTTAACAGGACCAATTACTATAGTTGGTGATGCTGAATTCACATTAAATACAACATTTGGAACTACAACTGTTCCTGCTGGTGGTTCAACTACTTTCAGTGTAGATTTCACTCCTTTAGGAGCAGGACCTTATTCGGCAGTTCTTTCTTTTGGAACAAACGATTGTGATGAAGCAGCCTATGACTTCGAATTGATTGGAACTGGAAATGTTACTCCGCCAACTGCTTCCTTTACATATAGTCCAGCAGTTATTTGCGCAGGGAATACAGTGACTTATACTGATGCTTCAACTGGAGCAACTGGATGGATATGGACGTTTCCAAATGGAACACCAAGTTTTGCAACTGGAGTTGGACCTCATGTAATTACTTACAATGTGGTCGGTGGTCCTTATAATGCACAACTCGATATAGTTAATGGCTTTGGTTCCGATACTGATTTGCAAGCAGGAATTATTACTGTTCTAAGTGCTACAGGAACTGTATTGCCTATTGCTGAAGGATTTGTAGGACCCGCTTTCCCTCCAGTTGGATGGTTAGTTGTTAATGGCGGAATCGCTGATACATGGGTTAGAGATGCTGCTAATGGAAATGCTCCAACTGCGGGTAATTCTGCTGTGATGGATAACTTTACCAATAACACTTCAGGAAATGAAGATGACTTAGTTATGATTCCCGCCGATTTTACAGGACTTGTTTCAGCTCAGCTTCAATTTGATGTGGCATATGCAAGATATAATGCTACATATCAAGATCAATTGCAAGTTTTAGTATCTAACGATTGTGGCGCGACATATACGGTGGTTTACGATAAGGCAAATACGGTTTTAGCTACAGACCCTGATCAAACTACGGCTTACACTCCTGGAACGTGGAGACAAGAAACGGTTGACCTTTCAGCATATGTTGGTAGTGGTAAAGTAGAATTAATGTTTAAGAACATTGGTGGGTGGGGACAATTCCTTTATATCGATAATATCAATTTAACCGGTGTTTTATCCGCCTGTGATGATCCGGATATTCCAACAATGACATATTCTCCGGCAACTGTATGTGATGGAAGTAATGCAACACTTACAATCACTGGTAACTTAGATGATGCAACTGACTGGTATGTTTATACTGGATCTTGTGGTGGAACCGTTGTCGGAACAACGAATACATCAACAATTGTAGTAACTCCTACTGGTCCAAGTACAACTTACTTTATTCGTGGAGAAGGTGGGTGTGTTATTCCAGGTGCTTGTGGAAATGTAAATGTTGTAGTAGACCCAATTGAAGATGCTACTTTCTCATACGGAGCAGCGGCTTATTGTGTTGATGCTTCAGATCCAACGCCTTCTATTAGTGGAGTAGGATCAGGATCATTTACAAGTTCACCGGGGGGGCTTTACATCAATGGTTCTTCTGGAGTTATTGATGTTTCAGTTTCAACTCCAAACACATATACTATTACGTATACAACTCCTGGTGCATGTACTGGGGTTTCAAATCAAGTAGTGACAATTAATGCGCTCCCATCGACTCCAACTATATTGGCTAGTGGGCCAACAACATTTTGTGCTGGTGGTTCGGTTAACTTAACATCTTCTCAAGCGAGTGGCAATGTTTGGGCAACTACAGAAACGACACAGACAATTA